>CAKKPH010000001.1:0-6958 GCA_919901585.1 Thermodesulfovibrionales bacterium
TATATCAGTGCCGTTGGGAGCTTTTTTTATATGGCTTCTGGTAGTGAAGGGAAGCTACAAGTCAATAGAGAGGATATTCCTCGCTGGATGTCTTGTTTATCTCACTTACATAATCTCTGCTGTCATGGCAAGGCCGGACTGGACAGAAGTCGCTGTTACGATGATACGCCCGTCTGCCAATTTCGATTCGTCATATTTCCTTATGATTGTCGGACTCGTCGGGACTACGGTAACTCCCTGGATGCAGTTTTACCTTCAGTCATCCATTGTCGAAAAAGGCGTGAGGAAGGAGGATTACTGGGCCTCAAGGATTGATGTGATAGCTGGCTCTATTATGATGCATATTGTAGCTTTTTTTATTGTTGTTGCGTGCGGCGCTACTCTTTTCAAGACAGGCGTGAAGATTAACGGAGCAGAGGAGGCTGCGCTTGCCCTTAAACCCTTTGCAGGGGATTATGCGTCTATATTGTTCGCAATCGGGCTCGCAAACGCCTCTCTTTTCGCAGCCTCAATCCTTCCCCTTGCCACTGCTTATTATATTTGTCAGGCCATGGGCTGGGAAACCGGAGTTGACAAGACCTTCAAGGAGGCGCCGCAGTTTATAGGCATTTATTCGGCCTTAATACTGATGGGTTCATTGATAATACTGATACCCGGCGCACCGCTCATGCCGATAATGTGGATGTCACAGGTATTAAACGGCGTCATGCTGCCTTTTGTCCTGATATTCATACTGAGGCTTGTGAATGACGCGGAATTGATGGGCAGCTATACAAATACAAAGTCTTTAAACTGGATTGCATGGTCGACAACAGTTATAATAATCGGACTTAATGCAGTTATGGTGATAACCGTTTTTTTAAGGCTCTGAGAAGGGAGGGACTGCTGTAGGCCATGTTTAGGACAGTCGAATGGAAAGACAATAAGGTTTTTATACTCGACCAGACCCGGCTCCCTTTTGAGACAATCTATCTCGAGTGTACGAACCACGGGATGGTAGCAGATGCGATAAGGAGCATGAAGGTAAGGGGAGCTCCTGCTATAGGGATAGCCGCTGCAATGGGGATTGCGCTCGGTGCAAGGGATATCGGGACCGGCAATAGCATCGATTTTATGAAGGCGATCGAGGAGATATTTGCTAAGATGCTCTCTACAAGGCCGACTGCCGTCAACATAAGATGGGCTGTTGAAAGGCTTAGGAGGCTGCTTAAGGATAACGGCAATATGCAGGTTCATGCCCTGAAGTCCCTGCTTGTAAAAGAGGCAAATAAGATACTTGAAGAGGATATTGAGGTCAACAAGCGCATAGGATTATTAGGCGCGGGCCTTATAAAAGACGGTGCTGTGGTCCTCACGCATTGCAATGCCGGCGCTCTTGCTACCGGGGGTTACGGCACGGCTACCGCTCCGATGCTTATTGCAAAAGAGCAGGGTAAGAGGTTCCGTGTATTTGCCGATGAGACGAGGCCTTTCCTTCAGGGCGCAAGGCTTACAACGTGGGAGCTTATGCAGGCAGGCATACAGGTTACGCTTATCACAGACAGCTCTGCCGGAGCCCTTATGAAGAGGGGCGAGGTTGATATGGTCATTGTCGGCACTGACAGGACTGTTAGGAACGGAGATGTTGCCAACAAGATCGGCACTTACACCCTCGCAGTGCTCGCTAAGGAAAACAACATACCGTTTTATGTGGCTGCACCATTGAGCAGTATAGATTTCACTATGCCTGAAGGCGATATGATACCGATTGAAGAGAGGGACCCTTCAGAGGTAACAGAGATATACGGGAGGATCATGACAGGCGGGTCAGCAAATTCATGGGGCGCTGTCCGTATAGCGCCTGACGGCGTCAGCGTGAAAAATATCGCATTCGATGTTACACCTGCAAGATACGTTACTGCTATAATCACGGAGAAGGGCATCTTTAAGCCGGAAGATCTGGCTGGAATCATGGATCAGGCTTAGGAGTGGCATCTGCAGAAGGCAATACTTAACGGATAATGATTAAAATGAAATTTGACGATATTTTTTCTTATTATGAGAAAGATCTTAGTCTTATAGAAAAACGGCTGAGGGATATTTTCCAGAGCGATACTCCTTTAATACCCCTGATAGGCGAGCATATCGTAAGGGGAGGCGGCAAGAGGCTGAGGCCGCTTTTCCTTATATTGAGCTCTGAGCTCGCAGGCTACCATAGCGAGGACAGGACCCTGCTTGCCGCGATAATCGAGGCTATCCACACAGCATCATTGCTCCATGATGATGTTGTTGACAATGCAGAGACGAGGAGGGGAAGGCCTGCCGCGCATATGGTCTGGAGCAACCAGATTGTTATCCTTGTCGGCGATTTTCTTTACGCCAATGCGCTCAGGCTTGCGGTGCTTCAGAGGAGCCAGCGGATAATGGAGACACTCTCCCATGCGACTACTGCGATGACAGAGGGCGAAGTCCTGCAACTGCACAGGGTTGCAGACCCTGATATTACAGAAGAAGAGTATTACAGGATAATCTCAGCAAAGACAGGTGCGCTTATCTCTGCAGCCTGCAGGATAGGCGCTATCCTCGGTAATCTGCCTGAAAAAGAAGAAGAAGCCCTTGCCGGATTCGGGATGAAGACAGGCATTGCCTTCCAGATGGCTGATGACATACTCGATTACATGGCCGATGAGAGCGGCCTCGGCAAGAAACTCGGCAAAGACCTTGGCGAGGGCAAGATAACCCTGCCGTTGATATATCTCCTTAAGATGGCCGGTGATGATGAGGAGAAGAGAGAGATAAAGGAGATAATAAAGCATGACATATCAGTAGAAGACAACCTGACGAGGATACTCGAGTTGTTCGACAAGTACAGTGCTATTGAGGAATCATTCAGGAGTGCGCAGAAACTGGTGAAGGAGGCGAAAGACGAACTTGAGATATTTGCCCCGTCCAGAGGCAGAGATGCGCTTTTAACTCTGGCTGACTATGCCCTTGCAAGGGACAAGTGATGCACCCCGTTGTTGAACTTGCAAAAAAAGCTGCTGAAGAGCATATAACCCGGAGGAGAGTGATACAACCTCCTGACGTCCTGACGACGGAGATGAGAGAAAAGGCAGGAGCGTTTGTCAGCATTAAAAAACACGGACAGTTAAGGGGCTGTATCGGCACGTTTATGCCTGTAACTGAGAACGTTGCCGAGGAGATAATAAGGAATGCAATCGCTGCTGCAACTGAAGACCCGCGCTTCCCCGGCATTGATAAAGCAGAATTCCCTTACCTCACCTATACGGTCGATATCCTCTCTTCGCCTGAAAAGGTTGAAGGCCTGGGTGACCTTGACCCAAAGAGATATGGCGTAATTGTAGTCAGCGGCAGCAGGAAAGGGCTGCTGCTTCCGGACCTCGAGGGAGTCGACACGCCTGAACAACAGGTCGGGATTGCGAGGATGAAAGCAGGCATAAACCAGAGCGATCATGCCGACATCTTCAGATTCGAGGTCATGAGATATCATTAGATGGACATTCCCTTTAAAGGAGACCTGAGGGACTTCAGCCTTATCAGAGTTCTGCAATATTTTAATGCTGCGAGGGCAAGCGGCACCCTGTCTGTAACTGCTCCTGATTTTAAAAAGAACATCTACATCAAAGGCGGAGAGGCCATATTTGCATCCTCTACATTAACAGGGGACAGGCTCGGAGAGATGCTTGTGAAGGCCGGCAAGATAAGCGATAAAGAGCTTGCAGACACAGCCGCACTAATTAAGGTAAAAAGCAAGAGGCTCGGCGCCATACTCGTAGAACTCGGCTATATAACGCCTGATGAACTGTTCTGGGGAGTTAAGTATCAGGTGAAGGAGATAATGCTGAGCCTGTTCGGGCTTGAATACGGGACATATGAGTTTTGTGAAGGATGCATGCCCGGTGATGAAGTGATAACCCTGAAGATGAAGATGCAGGACCTGATTAATGAAGGTTTGAACAGGACAGGGAGCATCGGTCATATAAATGACGAAAAACCAGATATTGGCCCTGCGGCTGTAAATCAGGCTCAGGATAATGACCAACCTGAAAATGAAAACATGCTGAAGGCAAGGGTTGATGAATTATTCGAAAGACTTAAGAGGCTGGGCCCTGCTGAAATTCTTGAGATAAATGAGAGGTCTACATCCGAGGATGTGAAGAGAAGCTATTACAAGTACGTCAGGATTTTCCATCCTGATATCGTTTTCAATTCCCATGATGCTGATATTAAGGAAAAGATAAATGCGATCTTTGATTCATTAACAAAATCATACCATTTGTTGAGAGATGATGAGAAGCGGCAGGCATACTTCAGGGCCGGAGGTAAGCTTGAAGGCGAGGGGGGCAGCACCCATGATGTGATCATTCAGGAACAGATTAAACGCGGCATTGAGGAGTTCAGGAAAAAGAACTACCTGGCCGCAGTCGATATATTCAGATGGATTACGAGAGAAGACCCTAAAAAACATAAAGTATGGAGCTACCTCTCTCTTGCGCTCAGTATGATCCCCCGCAGGCTGAAAGAGGCTGAGGAGATACTGCTCGAGGCGATAAGGCTTGAACCGATGAACAGCGAATATCATTCGGACCTCGGCAATATATATCTAAAGGCCGGACTTAAGAAGAGGGCAACAAACCAGTTCGAAAAGGCATTAAGGCTGGATTCCGGAAATGTAAAGGCCAGGGAAGGGTTAGAACGTATTAATCTTGAAGGGGTCTCCTGAATTCTCCGCTTTTACCGCCGCGTTTCTCGATGAGCATAATATTGCTGATAGTCATTCCCTTGTCGACAGCCTTGCACATGTCATATATGGTCAGGAGCGAGACAGAGACTGCAGTCAGGGCCTCCATCTCGACCCCTGTCTGGCCAATGCATTTTACAGCCGACTCAACGTCAATCCTGTTATTCTCTGCATCAACCCTGATGTTGATATTGACATGGGTCAGGTTCAGGCTATGGCACATCGGTATGAGTTCGCTTGTTTTTTTTGCCGCCATTATGCCTGCGACCCTTGCTACTGCTATAACATCTCCTTTAGGCATTGCCTTTTCCAATATTATCCTGATGGTCGCGGCCTTCATAAGGATCGAGCCTTTCGCAACAGCCTCTCTCGATGTAGGCGGTTTTTGGGATACATCTACCATCCTGGCCTTTCCCTCAGCGTCAACGTGTGTCAGTCTATTCATCCGCCGATCCTCGACATGGCGCTCAGGGATTTAAGGTGTGACTGCTTGTTGATGTTATGGCCGTCGGGCTTTATTGCGATAGAAAGCCTTAAAAGACGCTCTATCTCTTTGTCGGAGTCACTGCTCCTGATAGCAGGCTTGAGGTCTATCTCTGTATCTGAAAAGAGGCATGGCCTGAGTTTGCCGTCAGAGGTTATCCTGAGACGGTTGCAATCATTGCAGAAGTGGTGTGTAATCGCGCTTATAAAACCGATAACGCCGCTTGCATTCTCAAACCTGTAATACCTTGCAGGACCGTGTTTCCTGAGCCTTACAGGGATAAGAGGTGCTATTTTTTCAACACGCTCCATTATCCTGTCAGTCGGGATATATTTGTCAGAACTCCACGAATCCCTCCCGCCAATAGGCATGAATTCAATAAACCTCACATGATAAGGCGTGGTGAGGGTCAGCCTTGCAAAGTCCTCAATCTCGTCATCATTGAAACCGCTCATAGGCACTACATTGAGCTTTATGGGGGTAAGTCCTGCCTTTTCAGCAGCCTCTATTCCGCTCATTACCTGAGATATATCACCGCCCCTTGTTATCTCCCTGTAACGTTCCGGCCTGAACGAGTCTAGGCTGATGTTGACCCTGTTAAGACCTGAATCAGCAAGCTCTTTTGCGAGTCCCCCGAGCAGGATGGCGTTTGTGGTCAGGCTTATATCTTCGATGCCTTCAACGGCCTTTATTGATGATATAAGGTGAGCCACGCCTTTTCTTGCGAGCGGCTCACCGCCTGTAATCCTGATCTTTCTTACGCCAAGTCCGGCAGCAACCCTGACTATCCTTGCTATCTCCTCAAAGGTGAGTATATCACAGTGCTCAACTGCTTCAACGCCGTTTGAGGGCATGCAGTATACGCATCTGAGATTGCACCGGTCGGTTATCGAGATGCGCATGTAGTCTATGATGCGGTCAAAGCTGTCTTTCATGCCTGATTCTTTCCCAAGCTATTTTTTCTTCTTGATGTTAGCGTTCATCTCCGAAAGCTTCTTTTTTGCCGCAGGTACATCTTTGGATTCAGGGTATTTGTCGATAAGCTTTTCAAATAAGATCTTTGCAGTCTTTTTGTCTCCGAGTTCTATGAAGGCCATACCCTGTTTAAAAAGGGCCTCCTGGGCCTTCTCGCTCTTTGGGTATGCCTTTATCAGGGTCTCGTATGCCAAGATCGAGCCTTCATAGTCTTTTTCAGAGTATAGGGTTTCAGCTACCCAGAACTGAGCCCTGTCAGCCAGCCTTTCCTTCGGATATTTCCTGATGAAGGCGATGAATTTCTCACGCGCTTCACTGTAACGTTTTTCCTTGTAAAGGTTGTAAGCTGATTCATAGACCTTGATATGATCGTCAGCGCCATTCTTGTCTTCAGCCTTCTGCTGTTTGTCTTCAGCCTTCTGCTGCTCGTCTTTAGCCGGTTGTTCCTTTAGAGGTTTCTCAGTGCCCTCCTGCACCTCGCTTGTTGGGGGCTTCTGAACGGCAGGAGGTGTCTGTGTGCTGCTGAGCTTGATAACCCTTTCGTTAAGCTCCTTCAGTCGGGCTTCCATGTTGTTATTTATCTCTCTCAGCCTGTTTTCTATGGAGTTTATCTGGGAACGGAAGAGTTCCCTTTCTGAATTACTCTCCTTTAACGCCTTGTCTATGTGGAACTTGTTCTCATCGAACCTCCCCCTGAGCATCTGGAGTTCCTTCGATATCTCCAAGACCTGTGAGTACATGGCTGTCTGGCTTTCCCT
>CAKKPH010000001.1:7058-16326 GCA_919901585.1 Thermodesulfovibrionales bacterium
TTCTTTCCCTTCAAGATGACAAAATGTGCCCTTCTGTTCTTTGCCCAGCAGCCCTCGTTTTGCTCATTGCATAAAGGTTTTTCCTCGCCAAAGCTGATGACTTCTATCCTTGATGCCTTAACCCCCGATGCTGAGAGATAATCCTTTGTTGACTTTGCCCTTCTGTCACCGAGCCCGAGGTTGTATTCGTTTGTCCCCCTGTCGTCGCAATGGCCTTCGACAAGCAGTTTTGTATTGTTGTTTTTAATAAGGTAGTCCGCGACCTTTTTGAGGGCCGGTTTTCCACTTTCCTTTATGTCGTATTTGTCAAAGTCGAAATGTATATCATCGAACATGTCTGAGATTTCCTCGACCTTGCCGGATGCGTCAGGGTGCATATCTTTGGATTCGACCTTTGCGGTCTGTTGTCCATTCGGTTTCTCTCCATCCTTTTTGGCTGAGTCAGCCTTTTCCTGCCCTGACTGGACTGCCTGCTGTTGCTGTGTATCGTCTGTCTGTTTCACTGCCTCCTTCTGAGCGCAGCCGAAAGCTGCAAATGACAGAATTAATGCCACTACCAGAAACCTTTTCATCTCGTACTCCTCCTCTGATTAATTTGGTGACCATCTGGGGCCAAAGGCCCTCATACCCTTTGGGCTTATCCTTTTTTGTGCCTCGCCGTCAAACCTCATCCTATATATACCCTTTTCGCCGTCCCTGTCTGATGTAAATACTATATACCTTTCATCAGGAGAAAAGGAAGGGTCTTCGTTGTTGCCCCTGTCAGTCAGCTGTGTTGTGCCTGTGCCGTCAGAGTTCATTACAAATATCTGGTTCCTTCCGTTCTGCCTGCCTGAAAAGACTATCTTGCCGCCTTTCGGCGACCAGGACGGAGAGGTATTGTAAGAACCGTTGAAGGTGAGCCTGCGTATGTCATCTCCATCCCTGTTCATTACGAATATCTGGGGCGTCCCATCCTTGTCGGAAACATAAGCAAGAAACCTGCCGTCGGGCGAGGCAGAGGGTGTTACTTCAATGCCCCTTGAGGCTGTCAATCTGGTCAGCCTCAAGGCGGCTATGTTATACATATAGATATTTGGGACTCCGGACATTGACGAAGACATGGCGAATTCCCTTCCGTCCGGCAGGAAGTCTCCGGCAATGTTTGTGCCTTCTGAAGAAATAATGTTTTTTTCTGTCATGCCCTTAAGGTCGAGGAGTGATATGATCCATTTCCTGTCCCTGACGGACGAATACAAAAGGAGCTGCCCGTCATTTGACCACCGGGGGCCGAGCAGGACGGATTGTTTTATCCTGAGGCTGTTAAGTCCCCGGCCGTCCCAGTCCATAAGAAAAAGCTCGTCATGGCCTTTCTGCCTTGCGACAAAGGCTATCCTCGTCCTGAATATGCCGGCATCGCCGGTTATCTGCTTATAGACATCATTTGCGATAGTGTGGGCAAGCTGGCGGAGATGGTCTTCGCCGGTCTGGTACTCTTTCCTGAATATCTCTCTCGCTTCAGCCACATCATAAAGAGAGAGTGTCGAGATAATACTATTCCCATCCCGTTTCATATTGCCTTTCAGGACGAGCTCTGCGCCTATTATTGACCAGTTGCTCCTCTGAAACGGCTGCGCCGGATCTTCTATGAATAGCTTTCTGTCGAGACACAAAAATATTCCGGTATAATCGAGGTCAGATGCTATAATGTCCGAGACCTCCCTGCCGTTGGGCCCTCCGAATTCAGAGACAGCAACAGGGAGTTTTTTAAATGCCGGAGAGGTTATATCTATATATATCCTGGCCTCTGAGGAGTTGAAAAGGGAACAGTAGATAATAAAGAGCAGTAATAAAATTAAAAAAACCTTGCCCCTTGCCCCTTGTCTGCGTGTGGACACGCACAGGCAGGCTTGCCCATTGCTTCCTGCCCCTTTTGAGATTTTTCTCATAGATAGAACCTGATCCCGATTTCCATCTCGTATGGAGGAGGGGGGAGGGGGGCTGCGTTTGTTATTGCTTTAATAATAGAACGGTCAAAAAGGGCATTGCCTGATTTCTTCTCATAATCGATTATCTTCACAGAGCCGTTAGTAAATATTCTTATTAATACGACCGTCTCGAGATTTATTTTTTCTGTAACAGGGAATATCCAGTGGCTCCATATCTCATTTGTTACCCTTGAATAGTAATCTTCTGAGGACTGGCCCTTCTTTGATAATGCCGCTGTCTTGTTTTGGGAGGGGGCAGCCTTTTTGGTCGTCTCTTTTGAGACTTCCCTTGCATTCAGGCTTATGATATTCCTTATCTTGACCCTTTTTTCTATCTTTTTCTTTGCCTCAATTGCTGCTATCCTGTCTGAGACATACTTGCTGCTTTCCTTCGAATCTTTTTTGCCTTTGATGACCTCTGTTGTTTCGTTCTTAGACTCTTTAGTGCTCTTAGTCTCTTGTTTGCTTTTGGCCGAATCGTTATTTAAGAGGGGTTCTTTCCGGATATCCGGAGACACAAGGTTAACGGTGTAAGGCTTCGGCAGGACAAAACGGCGTGTGTGCTTAAAAACTATTAAAGAAGACCCGAGCAGGGCAAGATGAATTATCAGGGAGAGGGTTGTTAATCTCTGCAGGGATATTCCGGTCATTTCAATCGCATAGCCGGTTCAGTAACCATGCCGAGTTTTTCAATCCCTGCCTCCTTTATTTCGCCCATAATTTCAGCAACAAGACCATAGGGCACATCCTTATCAGCCTTGAGAAATACGTTAGGGTTAAGCTTGCTTACAGCCTCGAGCTTGCGTCTCATGTCGGATAAGGAGACAGGATTGTTATTCAGTTGTATTGTCCGATCTCTTTTTATAGTCAGGGTAATTCTTTCTTCAGGCGGAAGGTCTTTACCTTTTGCCTTGGGCAGGTTGACGTCGAGACCCTGCTGCATAAGGGGTGCTGTTACCATGAAGATTATAAGCAGGACGAGGATGACATCCACAAGGGGTGTGACGTTTATCTCCGACATTACATTCCTGTTACGCTCGGCCCTCATGGAATCTCCTTAGAGAAGAGATCGAGAAGCTCTTCAGAGAAGTCTTCCATTTCGATGATCATGCGCCTTGCACGGCTGAGGTAGAAGTTATAAGCCACAACCGCAGGGATTGCTGCTGCGAGTCCTGTTGCTGTTGCTATTAAGGCCTCTGCAATACCGGGTGCAACAACTGCAAGAGATGCTGAGCCGGCAGCACCGATGCCCCTGAAGGAATTCATAATCCCCCAAACAGTACCGAAAAGACCGATAAAGGGTGTTGTTGAGCCTGTTGTTGCGAGGAAGTTAAGATAGGATTCGAGTTTTGCAGCCTCAAGGGCCTCATACCTCCTCAGGTGCCTCTTAATATCGTCCCTGCTCGCATGTCCTTCATCTGTATAGACAGACCGGAAGACATTTGCGAGAGGGCTGAGGTTCAGCCCTTTTGACTTGGCGTAGAGGCCTTTCACATCGCGGCTTACATTGTAAACCTTTAAAAAGAATTCCGATTCTTTTGAGGCCTTAGAGAAATAGCGGTGTTTATAAAAGATTATGCCCCATGAAAAGACTGAGAAGAAGAGAAGTATGAGTAATACTGCCTTGACAACATAACCTGCCTGAAGGATTAACTGTATTGCCGTATCTTGCATAAATAACCCCAGTAAGTTTTATTTGTTAAATCAGATTAAAAGAATTTGACATGAAAAGTCAAATCGATTAAATTTGATGAGTATGAGGCGTTTAAGGATGCAAATACAGTATGACGGCACTTCTTATAACGGATGGCAGGTCCAGTCTGACGCTGATACAATTCAGGGTTTCATAGAGAGTGCTTTATACAGTATTACACGCGAGAAGGTTAATGTTATCGGTGCAGGCCGGACTGATGCAGGAGTCCATGCAATTGAACAGGTCGCATCCCTCGATTCCGGCACAGGGCTCGATAATATCAGACTGAAAAGGGGCATCAATGCCGTGCTCCCTCCTGATATCAGGATAATGAGCATTGAAGATGCGCCGGATGGATTTCACGCGCGTTACAGTGCCATACGGAAAAGATATACCTATATTATCGCAAATATGCCTGATGTCCCTATTTTTTTCAGAAATTACACTTGGGAGGTAAGGTACAATCTCGATCTTGAAGAGATGAGGGCTGCCGCAAATATCATATGCGGCAGGCATGATTTCTCATCCTTCAGGGGCTCAGGCTGCGGTGCAAAGGAGACTATAAGGAATATTTATTCCCTTGAGGTTGAGAGGGCTGAGAATATGAGTTTCCTCTTTGCAGGCTTCAGCGGCAGTTTCATAAGGATATCCGTTGAGGCAGACGGTTTTCTGAGGCATATGGTCAGGAATATAGCCGGGACACTTATAGAGGTGGGCCGAAAGAGGATAGGGGCCGGTAGTGTCAGGGAAATAATAGAAACGAGGGAAAGGACGTCAGCAGGTCCGACTGCCCCTGCCAAGGGCCTTTTTCTTGAAAAGGTAACCTATCCTTTATAGCTCCTCTTTCTCGACCTTTTCTATCTCTTCCATGTTTTCCTGACAGTCTTTGCAGTATATCGCAAACAGCATTACTTTAAGCCTCTCGGCGCTGATGGCCTCTCCGCAGTCTTCGCATGTCCCGTAAGTCCCTTCTCTAAGCTTCCTGAGGGACTCGTCTATCTTGACCAGGCTTGTCTGATGCGCAGAAAGGCGCCTCAGGTTTACGTCTTCAGAAAGGTCAATCACAGACCAGTCAGCATCATCAAGCACTGACTCAACGAGTTGCCGGGTCTCTCCTTTTATATACTTTGATATCTCATGCCTTGCTTCGACTAACAACTCGTTTCTCTTCTGGAGGAGCTGCTGCCTCAGGACATCCTCTCTTTTCTTTGCAGCCAACGAAACCGCGTCAGATCTCTTCCCCGCGATATTGCTGCGACCGGCTGAAGGTTTAGGGCTGACAGGTTTTTTTGTAGCCATGTTACTGGGCCTCTTCCTGTCCTTTCGCATCTTCTTTAAAGACCTCAAGGATACTCCTTACCTGTATGCCTGCCTGCTGCAGGGCCTTCTGTATGTCCCCAAGCTTTGCGTCTTTAACCTTCAGGATATAATTGATATTGGTCATATTAAACCTCCATTATCTCGTTCTCTTTGTGTTTGAGGACCTCATCAACCTTGACTATGTAAGAGTCCGTCATCTTCTGGAGCTCGTCGTGGACCCGCTTTCCCTCATCCTCGCTGAGATGGCTCTCCTTTTCGAGTCTCTTCATCTCGTCGTTGGCGTCTCTCCTGATGTTCCTTATGGCTATCTTTGCCTCTTCAGCCCGTTTCTTCACGACCTTTACGAGCTGTTTCCTGCGTTCTTCGTTGAGTGCAGGAATAGAGACTCTTATGACCTTGCCGTCATTCATCGGAGTCAGGCCGAGGTCCGACCTCATTATCGCTTTTTCTATATCGGGTATGATGCGCTGCTCCCATGGCTGCATCGCTATCATACGGGCATCCGGGATACTCAGGCTTGCGAGCTGCTGAAGTGGTGTCGGCGTCCCGTAGTAGTCCACCACGATGCCGTCAAGAAGCGACAGGGATGCCCTGCCAGTCCTGACAGAGCCGAAGTCTTTTTTCAGCGCTTCAATAGCACTGTCCATCCTCTCAGTTGCTTTTCTTTTTAGCTCCTTCTGCATTAAGACCCCCCACTAAAGTGCCGATCTTCATTCCTTCAATAACCTTCCTTATGTTACCCTTGCCTTTAAGATTAAATACTATTATCGGGAGATTATTGTCCATACAAAGGGATATTGCGGTCGAGTCCATGACAGCAAGCCCCTTTTTCAGCACTTCCAGATAACTGATGTTACTGTATTTTACAGCACCTGTGTCCTTCATGGGATCAGAGGAATACACACCGTCGACCTTTGTTGCCTTTAAAATTACCTCAGCCCCTATCTCCATAGCCCTCAGCGCAGCAGCCGTATCTGTAGTGAAATAAGGGTTGCCGGTGCCTGCGGCAAAGATTACTACCCGGCCCTTTTCGAGATGCCTCATAGCCTTCCGCCGGATATAAGGCTCAGCGAGCTCCCTCATCTCTATTGCAGACTGGACCCTCGTCGGGGTCCCTGTTTTTTCGAGGGCGTTCTGGAGGGCGAGTGCATTTATTACCGTAGCGAGCATTCCCATGTAATCGGCAGATGCCCTTTCGATCCCTCTTACACTCGCCTCGACCCCCCTGAAGATATTCCCTCCACCGATAACAACAGCGACCTCGACACCCATGCGGGTTATCCCTTTTATCTCGGACGCCATAAAGCCTACAGTCGCGGAATCTATGCCGTAACCCTTTTCGCCCATGAGCGCTTCACCGCTAAGCTTGAGCAGTATCCGCCTGTATCTTGGCCGCTTCATGCACCGACCTGAAACCTTACAAACCGTCTTACGACTATGTTTTCACCGAGCTTTGCTATCTTCTCTGTTATGAGGTCTTTTATCTTCATCTTCTGGTCAGGGTCTTTAATGAATATCTGGTCAAGCAGGCAGGCCTCGTTATAAAACTTTTCGAGTTTGCCTTCAACTATCTTGTCCATTATCTGCTGGGGCTTGTCAGCCACCTGCGCCCTGTAGATCTTCCTTTCGTTTTCGATCACATCCTCGCGGACTTCTTCCCTCGATACATATAAAGGGGCAGAGGCAGCTATATGCATCGCGATATTCTTTAAAAGCTCCCTGAAGTCATCTGTCCTTGCGACAAAGTCAGTCTCGCAGTTCACTTCGACAAGCACCCCTATCTTGTCCATGTGTATATATGAGCCTATTGCGCCTTCTGATGCGGTCCTCCCGGCCTTTTTCTGGGCAGTAGCAAGCCCCTTTTGCCTGAGCAGGGAAACGGCCTCTTCAAAGTCCCCTCCTGCCTCAGTGAGGGCCTTTTTGCACTCCATCATACCTACGCCTGTTTTTTCCCTGAGTTCCCTTACTATCTCTGCTGAAATAGCCATTATCCTGAAACCTCCGAAGTGTTTTCTGCGAGGCTGGATTCGCCTGATACGGAGGCTTCCTCCTGATTTATCCTCTCCTCTATGAGGGCTTTCTCTGCTTCTGCTGCAACGGCCTTTGAGGCGATCTCCCGGCCTTCTGTAAAGGCGTTAGCCATCTTTGACGTTATAAGTTTAATCGCCCTTATCGCATCGTCATTGCCGGGGATCACATGGTCTACCTCGTCAGGGTCGCAGTTGGTATCAACAACTGCGACTATCGGGATCGAGAGCTTCCGGGCCTCTGCTATAGAGATCTTCTCTTTTTTCGGATCAATAACAAATATGACGCCGGGGATGCCCTGCATTTCCTTTATGCCGCCCAGGTTCTTATCGAGCTTGGTCCTCTCCTTTTCGAGCGAGGCGACCTCTTTTTTTGAGAGGGCGTTGTATGTGCCGTCCTCTTTCATCTTCTCGATGTTCTTAAGGCGCGAGATGCTCTTCTTGATAGTAGAGAAGTTGGTCAGCATCCCGCCGAGCCAGCGCTGGTTTACGTAAAATGCGCCTGCCTTCTGGGCCTCCTCCTGAATCGCGTCCTGTGCCTGCTTCTTGGTGCCTACAAACAGGATGGACTCGCCCTTTGCTGAAACATCCCTGATGTATTTATAGGCTTGCTCGATACCCTTCAGTGTTTTCTGAAGGTCAATTATGTAGATACCGTTCCTCTCGCCGAAGATGAATTTTTTCATCTTCGGGTTCCAGCGTTTTACCTGATGCCCGAAGTGAACACCGGCCTCAAGCAGCTCCTTCATTGTTACTACCATTTTTCCTCCTCCGGTTTTTCCTCCGCCCCTTTTCCCGGCACCTTCTGAATACAGTAAGGACCAGCAGGGAAACAGGCAGGGCGTGTGTTTTTGATAGGGTAAAAGATTAGCACAGGAGGATGGGTTTTTGCAAGGTTAAGCGGTTGGAAAAATTAACAGTCTTGGTTGTTAATGCTGTAATATGTCGTTATTTATGTTTGAAGTGTAACGCGGAATTAACCGGCTTGTCCGGCTGAATGACTTGTTGGAACAACTCAGAAAATGTCCAATTGTAGCTTAATCGTCTCTCCGATTTTGACCAAGTCTTCCTCTGACAGAACGCCGGCACGTTTAAACAGTCGCAACTTGCTTACCGTTGCCAACTGGTCGGCCATAGCCTTGCTTTCTTTTCCGTTGAAGAGAACAAGCGCCTCACTCGGATATAGATGGTCTGTTTTGCTGGTGAGCGGGATAACCTGGACTCGGTTGAGGAATTTGTTTGATGCATCATTGCTGACGATGACGGCAGGGCGTTTCTTTCTAATTTCACCTCCAACGGAAGGATCAAAATTAACCCACCAGACCTCACCTCTTTTCATGTGCTATATCCTTAAAAGTCATCTCTGCCCAATCCAATGCTTCCGCTTCTCGTTTTTTGTCTTTTGACATTTGGGAGTATGCTAATTCCAGGTTTGGGCGAACTACATGTGGGCGAACCAATCCCTCAACAAATTTGCTGATTTTGCGGGGGCCGATGGTCTTATGAAGACCTTCATAAACTTCCTCATCCATGGTTATGGTCAACTTCTTTTGCATTAAAATCCTCCATTTTATATACGTGTAGTATCACTACTGTCCCAACGTTGAAATTATGAGACATTATAACACATTGAAAATAATAGCAATTAAGTTAAAAATGGTTTTTATCAATTTGAAATCGGATTTTCCAAAAAGCCATACTTCCGTAACAAAACGGAAGGAGACGGCTTATTATGAATTCAGGCAAAAGCATTTTTGCTCAACTTATGGAGTTTATAGCGGCATATGAATTTCGTAAATGTGTCAAACGATATAATGGCAATTACAAGATCAAGAGATTTACCTGTTGGGAACAATTCCTTTGTATGGCATTTGCTCAACTTACTTACAGAGAAAGTCTGCGAGATATCGAGGCATGCCTTCGAGCAACGCATAAAAAACTCTATCATATCGGCATCCGCAGCAAAGTATCCCGCAATACATTGGCAAATGCTAATCAAGTCCGTGATTGGCGCATATATGCAGACTTTGCGCAGACGCTTATCGGTATTGCACGGAAGCTTTATATCAATGAAGATTTTGGCGTTGAATTGCGACAAACTGCATATGCTCTTGATGCAACAATCATTGATTTATGTCTGTCTTTGTTTCCATGGGCTAAATTTCGTAATCGCAAGGGAGCTATCAAATTGCATACGCTCATAGATTTACGCGGAAGTATCCCTGCTTTTGTTATTATTACTCATGGAAAAGTTCATGAGG
>CAKKPH010000002.1 GCA_919901585.1 Thermodesulfovibrionales bacterium
AACGTTCCCATGATAATAACTGAGAACGGCATCGCCACGCATGACTGCCAGAAAAGGATACGTTTCATGAGAAGGCATGTTGATGCAGTCGAAAAATGCATTAATGATGGTATTGATATCAGAGGGTATTTTTACTGGTCGCTCATTGACAACTATGAATGGCTGCAGGGCATGGATGCGAGATTCGGCCTTTACAGCGTTGACTTCGACACGCTTAAACGCAGGCCCACCAATGCGGCTGCCTATTATTCGTACCTCATAAAAAGCAGAAATTTTTAAACATCGCGGCTAAAGTTTATCCAGCCTTAATACTCTTTTAAAAACAGCCATACAAAATCGTTTTTTAAAACCATCCGGTATAGAAAGTCCTGTTTAACCAAAATTTAATCCTTGTTTAATATTCCTGTAACATAAGACCTATAATCTAAAGATAAGTATAGAAAGCCATAAGCCAGGAGGGAATGATGCATCTGAAAGGTAATGTAATCTGTCCACATCTGATAGGAAGCACTGATGGGGTTATATGCGGTATCGGCAACGAACTCATAAGAGATATAGGAGACGCCGACATAAGGCTATGTATGAACAGGCGCTACGAAGCATGTTCCATTTATAAAGCTTCACTGATAGAGATGGCTGTAAGACCGTTTTTATCTGAAGCTGTACCAGAGGCCGGTCGTCAATTTTAAAACAAATTTGACGATGTCTCAATAAATTGTCCGTTTGAAAATACAGGCATGACAACAATAGTTACGACAGGGGAACAAGAGGTCAAATGTGACTCCTGCAACTCGGATGCCCTATATAAGTACGGAAAGATACGAAATGGAAAACAGCGGTTTATATGCCTTATGTGTGGAAAGCAGTTTACACCGGACGCAGGCAAGACCCATATTCAGGGTAAACCAATATGCCCTGAATGTGGTAAGACCATGAACCTCTATAAGATTGAAGGAGAGGTTATAAGGTTCAGGTGTTCAGGCTATCCGAAATGCAGGACATTTAAAAAATTCAGGATTGTGGAGGAGTAAAATGAGCTATTACATCCATAATGTCCCGGGCAGGTTAAGGATCAAGAGTCCTTTGATCAAGAGGAATGAGAACACGGCATATGCATTAAGAAAGCTTCTCGGCACGGTGAACGGCATAGCAACAATAGACATCAACCTCACAACAGGCAGCCTCCTTGTGAACTACAATCCGCGCGCTGTAAGGCACAGTGACATAGTCAGGCTGCTCGAAACAAAAGGCTATATGGACACCTCGAAGGCAATGAACAACGACCAATACATAAACAATGCCGCTTCAAAGGCAGGTCAGATTATAAGCAGGGCTGTTTTCGGAGTATTTGTTGATAAGGCTTTTGAGGGTTCTGCCCTGTCGCTTTTGACAATCCTCATCTAATTCACATTCAGTATACCAGCCCCCCCCAACTGAGCCCATGAAAATGGGCTCCTTTTTTATTAAGCTTATGAGACGCTGTTCGTCTCAATCTCAGAGAGGCCGTGTTTTATGCTGTCATAAGACAGGGAAGAGAGGAGTTTCCGCGCGCCTGCGGCGTCCGGTCCGGTTATGAGTTCATGTATCGCGGGGTTAAAGAATAATGTAACATCAATGCGCCTGTGCCCGAGGATATTCCAGACATGAGGCAGCAGCTTCATATCGCCATACCATGCGATATTGTCCATCTCGCTCTGTCCTATAGGCTTCCCGCTGATATGGGTGTACTTTATGCTGACAAGTATGACCGGTATCCGCGCCTTTACAGGCAGGTTAAAGAAAGTGCTCTTGAATTCCTTGAGAACATATCCGTCAGAGGTTGTGCCCTCCGGGAAGAGGACAATATTTATATTGCGATCAATCATCTTTTCGAGTTCAGCTAAGGCGGCCAGCGCTGCTTTTTTTGATTTCCTGTCAATGAATATAGTGCCTCCCAACCGGGCAAGCCATCCGAGCAGCGGCCAGTCTTTCACTTCATGTTTTGATATAAAGACGGACGGCCTGATGCTGCCGATTACAATGATATCGAGGTAGCTGACATGGTTGCAGACGGTGAACCCGCGGATGGTATCTTTATGGTGGCCGTCAATGGATATATGGATTCCAAGCGTCCTGCACATTACCCTTGCCCAGAGCATAGAGCAGAAGGCTTTTATCTTCGCGCTTCTCTGTGATAAAGGAGAGATGGCCATGACAACGATGCCGAGCAACAGGAAGAGCAGGTTGAGTATGAAGAGGTTCAGTAGTTTATAAAGCCTCGGCAGGAAGGTCATAACATGCACGGCATATAGTGTTTTTTATAGCGCTCTATAAGTTTTGATCTGTCAAGTATGATGAGGAAGTCGGACACGCCGAACTGCTCATCAAATGCAGGTTCGCCGCAGATGCGCGCGCCGAGCCGCAGATATGCAAAAAGTAGCTGCGGAACATGCTTCGTTATCATCCCCTTGTCATAGTTTGTCAATTCGGGATCGAAATCAGGCACTTTTTTAAGGGGCGTTACCTTAAACCTCACATCGGCCATGTAGTTTTTCCAGAAGAATGAATATACAGAGCTCACTATATACGGATTTATATTGTGGATGCTCCCGCAGCCGAAGATGTAACTGATATTATAACGCTCTATATAGCGCCCGATGCCTGCCCACATAAGGTTGAGC
>CAKKPH010000003.1 GCA_919901585.1 Thermodesulfovibrionales bacterium
GCTGAGCGCATGATTCTTGAGCAAACGTCGACTCTTCGTGCCATGGCAGCGGATATGTCCCGACGTGACCCCGTCCACACAGTGAAGCACCATCGCGAGGTCATGAGTGAGGCCGACCAAAAAGTGAAGCTCGACCTAGATGATGCTCTACTGGCCAACGAAAAACTCAGGAAGGAATTTGCAGACAGCTTAGGCAGAAAACCGTCAGAGGAAGAGTTTGTCCTTTACCTCATGCACCCGAAGGATGCGCTCGATATGATAGATTTCAGGGAAAAGTACGGAGATGCTCCACTTGTGCTCCCGACCGATGTCTGGAAAGACGGCCTCAAGAACCCCGGCGACAAGGTGGAATTCGAATTCTGGGGCAAGCCGTACCGCATAGAGCTTGTGTCAATAGGCGCAGAGCATGAGGGCTTCATTCATGTCGTAATGAGGGTAAACAATAAGACGAAAGTTTACAGGGTAGAAACACCGAGGGCAAAGAAGACCGAGATACGGATGGCAAAGGGGCCGAAGGATGTTGGGGCTCCTATCAACGGCAACGTCTGGAGGATCGGCAACCCTGAGAGGGGCGCTATAAGGGCAGGAGACATCGTGCATAAGGGCGAGGAGATAGCAAACCTCGAGGCGATGAAGATGGAGAATGCGATACTTGCTCCTTTTGACGGCCAGATTGTAGAGATATGCGCTAAGCTCAATGATACGGTTCAGGAAGGCCAGCTTTTATTTGTGATAGAGAAGATACAGCAGTAGATTATTTTGTCAGCCTCAGGACAGGGGTTTTAGTCTACCAACTCAATTAGATGCTGAAATTTTTTCTTAAAGAAAAGCGTTTCAGTATCTTTTGGATATTGGATGAGTTTCTCCAGTTCAATCAGCGAGTCCTTTGTAATCTTATACCTCTTTATGACCTCAGTCGCATCGCTGAAATCCTCTTCAGTCCCCCTTAGGAGCTTGCTGAAAACAAAGTCAGATGGTTCGAGAACCTTTAAGATGAGAAAATAACTTTTATAGACAATTTTCGCCCTCTCTCTATAACCTGCGGGCAAGGGGATAATGCACCAGCCGCTTATGTCTTCGCTTATGTTGAAGCCGATATTTTCTTTTTTCAGATATTCAATGAGTTCAAAATAAAACTCATCGCTGCACTTAATCTCAGCATCTATATCGATGGTATGCCTCGGAATTCCGTAAAACCCCATGGCAAGTCCGCCAATAATCAAGAGCTCAATCCGCTCTTTTTTTGATTTTGCAAATGACTCTATCTTCTCGACATAGGGCTTAACACAGGTGTGCATGGATAATACCTTTTAGGAACTCCCTTCTTTTTTGTCTGTAAATGCTGTTCTTTATCCTGTATGGGGTTATGGATTTTTCCCTCTGCAATCCTTCGAGCGCCTTATTTTCTGGCAAGATCCACCTGAATGCAAGATACCAGCTTAAGGCGTCAACAAGGCTGTTCCTCACTGCCTGGTTTTCCGCGTATAACTTGCATGTCTCTACTATCACGGGATTCAATATAAACTCTATCCAGAGATGTTTTGCCAGCCTTTTATTTGACAGGAGGTCCTCAATCGTGTTTATCCCCTCTTTTGTTATACGATCAATAAATGTCAGTTTCAACGTCTTCATGCCTGTATTTTAACAGAATTATTTGGTATACCCAAGACATAAATCAGCTATCAGCTTTCAGCCATAAATTGAGCAGCAGCGCAGCAGTTTAATTCGATATATAATCTCAAAGTGACAAAAGATGACGGAAGGCTGTATAGGGGAAACTAACGTACGGTTTGACGAGTGGGGACTGAAGGTAGAGCGTTCACCAATATTCCAGTTCTCTACTCTACCATAGATGGTCATTTAGTCCACACTTTATAGCCTAGCCCAAGCCGGTATTTTTGCCCTATGGGTATTAACAACTCTTGCGAGCGTGGTAAGCACGCAGCCGTCCATTAATTTAGAATGGACCAACTCGTTTCGGGGAGGCTCATAACTTCCTTATCCCAACTCTCAGATCCTATACCTTCTGCCTTTTTGCTCTTATTGCCGTTGCTTATGTTAGCATAATATATGCGATCGAATGAAGGAGGAATAATATGCAAATAACTGTAATCCCATTAATGGTATTGGCCAGCCTGTTAATTGCAGGGTGCGGAGGCATTGAAAAAAAAGTTGACCTGAAATATGAGAGACTTGCCGAGGCAAAAGGCGGAACAGGCGAGTTGTACATAGCAAAGCCTGTCGAAAGGCACAATATAGTTAAAAAACCTTCCGGAGTATTGACTTTAGGCGTCGTAAAGGGAACCGATGCAGATATAGTAACAGAGGACAGTATTGCCGACTGGGTAATGTTCGCTCTTTTCGAAGAATTTTATTCGGCAGGCTATAATATAAAAGTTGTACCTGAACTGCCGGAGAGTGCATCAAAAGGCATGAAGGTCGTCATTTTAAAAGTAGCTGCCAATCAGGAAGCCGGCTTGGTAATGATAACGTCCAGTACCGATTTAAAGATATCCTTCGAGCTATGGAAGGGCAACAGAAATGTCAGAAACCTTACCATTGAAACCGGGGCTGAAGAAAAGGGGATAGACCGCTCACCTGAGCCTGTTAACGCAGCGCTGAAAAAATCACTCCAGAAGGCAATAGAGAAGGCCGTACCTGATATTATAAAGGCTTTTGAAGAATAATTAATCTGGGGTCAATATGTGGGGTCAGACGCCAAACCGGAGGGACGATGGACACAAGTTTAAAGAGGATATTAATCCCGGCAATCGCTGCCATTATTTCAACCGGTGTATTAGTGATTGTGCGGGGTATTGCTTTCAGATTTTTCCACCGCTGGGTAGAAAAGACCGAAACAAAGATAGATGACATAATAGTCGGTGTATTAAAGACGCCTTCTGTCTACGCTCGGTGTAGGCGGACTTGCCGTTGCCCTTGCGCTTAAGGATACACTCGAAAACCTTTTTTCAGGGATGCATATTCTTGTTGAAAAGTCCATCAGGGTCGGCGATTTTGTACGGCTTGAGACAGGACAGGAAGGATATGTTGAAGACATTACATGGAGGACAACGAGAGTGAGGATGCCGCAGAACAACATGGTTATCATCCCAAACAGCAGACTGGCCCAGAGCGTAGTCATAAACTACCATCTGCCTGAAAAAAGAATGGCTTTGTCCATCCCTGTGAGCGTGAGTTATTCCTCTGACCCTGAAAAAGTGGAAAAAGTGCTTATTGAGGAAGTAAGGAATGCTGTCGGTTTAATGCCCAGACTCCTCTGCGACCCTGAACCTGTAGTAAGGCTTATTCCCGGGTTTGGTGAAAGTTTTCTCGACTTTACGCTGACATGCCATGTGAAGGAATTTACGGACCAGGCCCCTGTCCAGCACGAATTGAGAAAGAGGATACTCAGGAGGTTCCGGCAGGAAGGCATAGAGATGCCTTTCCCCCACAGGACGGTATATCTCAGGGAGGAAAGGAAAGCATAAGATTTTATCCTATTTTTTGATAAGTTTCAAAATTTCTTTATTCCATCCATCCGGTCCAATGCCTTCTGCTTTGATAATGTTAGGAATATTTATCCTTTCGTCGTAACTTCCATCCGGTTTCTTTACGACAACCGGATAATTAACTTTTTCGAGCATTGGTATATCATTTGGGCTGTCGCCTAACGCAATAGTCGTTATATCGCCATATTTTCTTTTGTAAAGGTCAATCAGTATAGAAACCGCCTTGCCTTTATCACTATTGCCAAGTATATGATAAAACCTTCCCTGAGTGTAATTGAACCCTTGGTGTTTAATCGCATCAAATAACCGTTGAGCTGCATTTTCGTCACCGTTTAAAATGAATGGCTCATCAAAGTCTCTTCCCTTTGCCATCTGCGACTCATCAGGAGACATATGCGCTATTTGAGCGAGTTCTTCAACAGTCATATCTCCGAAGCCTTTAACATCAAAACCTTCTTTTCTCAGTGCTTCGATAGCCTTTCTCAACTTAGCATATTCAGCTCCGAGCCTTATGACAAGATACCTATCCTCTTCTTCGACTCCGAGCTCCGAACTCCTAACTCCTAACTCAAAATAGCCCTTAGGAATAAAAATGCCTCCTCCGTTTTCAGATATGAATGGATGATGATTGTCGAGTTTTCTCCGGTAATACTCTATTTCTTTTCTTGTTTTACTTGAACAGATGATGAGGGGAATGTTTTTTTGCCTTAATATTTCGAGGGCGGGCAATGCCTTCTCAAAAGAGTAGGTGTAATGATCAAGGAGTGTCCCATCAAGGTCAGTGAAAATAATGACCTGTTTCACTCTATCACCACTATCTGAACATCCATCACATTTGTGCCTGTCGGACCTGTTATGAAGAGTTCATCAATTTTCTTGAAGAAATTGTAAGAGTCGTTATTATTCAAATATTCTTCAGGGTCAAGTCCTAGCATCGTTGCCTTTTTAACTGTTTCTCCATCCACAATCGCCCCTGCCGCGTCAGTCGGGCCGTCTGTGCCGTCTGTTCCTGCTGAGATAAGGGTGATTCCATCAACACCATCTATCTCCACTGCAAATGACAGCGCAAGCTCCATATTCCTGCCGCCGATTCCATTACCTTTAACAGTTACAGTTGTCTCTCCACCTGAGATTATGCAGATCGGACTTGACCCCTTAATTTCAATTGCCTTTTTTGCAAGCCATGTCCCTACTACTCTCGCTTCGCCTGTGAGTTCAGAAGAAATTATCTCGGCCTGAAATCCGATCTCTTCAGCCTTTTGCCTTGCAGCTTCAAGCGCTATTTTATTATTTCCTATAATTATATTTTCGATATTCGAGAAAATGACATTATTTTCTTTTGGTGTTTCCGGTATCGAGCCTTTTAAGCCTTTGTTGAAAACGTCCAAAATGCTTTGCGGAGATTTGTCTATCAATTTATATTTTTCTAAAGCAGCCAAAGCATCGTGAAATGTTGTTGGATCCGGTGATGTTGGCCCCGATGCAATAACATCGAGCCGGTCGCCTATGACGTCAGAAAGTATCAGAGATATTACTTTTGCAGGATATGCAATCTCTGCAAGCCTTCCACCTTTTACCTTTGAGATGTGTTTCCTCACAGTGTTGAGTTCGTATATATCTGCTCCTGTCATAAGGAGTAATTGGGTGATCTTTTGTTTCTCATCAAGAGAGATGCTATCATATGGCGCTACAAGCAATGCAGAACCACCGCCTGAGATAAGACAGACGATAAGTGTATTTTCATCAGCATCTCTCAGAAGATTTAATACCTCCCCTGTGCCTTTTAAACCATTTTCATCAGGCACAGGATGTCCGGCCTCGAATACTTTTATTTTCGACTTCTGACTCCTGACTTCTGACTCCTGGCTCGTTGAGTGCCCATACTTAGTAATTATGATTCTTTCATAAATCAAATTACCAAAGTTATCTTCCAGCGCCTTAACCATAGGATATGCAGCCTTCCCGAAACCAATAGCAACGAGCCTGTTGAACTTCTCGTTTCTATAGCAGGCATATATACGATCAGCATGAAGTTTTACAGATTCATATGGGCTTACGGCGTTTAGCGAGGTATTGAAAATATCAGTTGCCAGTTTTTTTGTATCGCCATCTTGCATGTCTAATTATACAATGAAATCCTATTTTTCTTGACCATCGGGGTTTTAAACGATATACTTTTATTACAATCAAAAATATTCCTGTCTTAGAATATATTTTCAGGATGTGTGAAATGTCTGACTTTTATCAAACAGGCGTCGTTGCAACTTTTCACAGGCTCGGAAGGTTCAGTCTTGAAAAGATAGAGGCAGAGTTATCATGGTATGCCAGTGAAAGACAGATTGCCCTTGTGCTGCCGTCTCTGTATAGCGAACTTGAAGGAGACGCATTAAAAGGCATTGTGAGGGAGTTAAGGGAAGTTAAGTATGTCAGAGAAACTGTTGTCGCCCTTGGCCCTGCAACAGAAGAAGAGTTCAGGCACGCGAAGGAATTTTTCTCGGTGCTGCCGCAGAAGGTGAGCATTATATGGAATACAGGACCGAGAATAAGCGAAATATATAAAACCATCGAAAGGTCTGAACTGCCCATAGGAGAACCGGGGAAGGGAAGGTCTGCATGGATGGCATACGGTTATATCCTTTCTCAGTTAGAATTCCAGGCTATAGTGCTTCATGATTGCGATATTCTCACCTATAGCAGGGATTTGCTCGCAAGGCTCTGTTATCCGGTAGTGAATCCTAACCTTGATTATGATTTCTGCAAAGGTTTTTACAGCAGGGTGACAGACAGGCTTCACGGGAGAATGACAAGGCTGCTCGTTACGCCGCTCATAAGGTCTCTTCAGAAGATTATAGGCTACCATCCACTTTTGGTTTTTTTTGACAGCTTCAGATATCCGCTTGCAGGTGAATTTTCTATGGATGTTAACATGGCGAGGATAAACAAAATCCCCGGAGACTGGGGGCTTGAAGTCGGCGTTCTTGCAGAAGTATACCGCAATACCTCGATGAGGAGAGTCTGTCAGGTTGATATTGCTGAGAACTATGAGCACAAACATCAGGTGCTCTCTGCGGATGACGCCACAAAAGGGCTTCATAAGATGTGCGTTGACATATGTAAATCCCTATTTAGAACACTTGCATCAGAGGGGATTGTATTTTCCAGCGGACTTTTCAGATCATTGATTACTACATATGTGAGAACAGCACAGGACATGCTGAAAAGATATGAGGATGATGCCGCAATAAATGGTCTTTTTTTTGACAGGCATGAAGAAAGCCTTGCTGTGGATACATTCACAAAAGGTGTAAAGAAAGCGGCAGAGATAATCATGGAAGATCCACTTGGAGTTCCACTCATAGCAAGCTGGGACAGGGTAACGTCTGCCATCCCCGATATTCTCATTAAGATAAAAGAAGCAGTGGAAGAGGATAATAAATAAAGTATAATATTTGCAGGATGATTTTATGAAAATAATATCAGCAATTGTTAGGACAACATGCGTTGAAAATATTGCAAAAGCACTCGAAGACATTGATATTAAAGGGATGACATTCTATGAAATTAAGGGAATAGGAGAACAAGCCGTCATATTCAACCCATATACTATTCATTACAAGATTGAGATTATACTCACTCTGGAAGAACCATGAAGAGGGTCGAAGGGAAAAAGTAATCGAAAAAAGCAATCACACGAACTGCAGCATCTACAAACAAATAATAAATCGTGCTTCTAATGGAGGGATTCTATGAAAGCTACAATGGCTATAGTTCTCATAATTGCTGTATTTCTTGGTGCAGGCCTTTATGGATTCATGGAAAAGAAGACCAGCGGGCTTAGGGCTGAAATTCAGAACCTAAAACAGCGGCTGCAAAAGATGGAGGAGGAATCAAAGGCTGCCCCCCTGCAGCCCGATGCCGATACGCAGAAGATCATCAAGTCTGTAAACTCTCTTTCCGCAAAAGTTGTTTCCCTTGAAAACGCTCTTACTAAAAACATGGCCTCGAACGACGAAGCTTTGAAAAGACAAAAGGCAGCAACCGAAGAAGCTCTCAAGAAACAAACTGAAGCAATCGACAAGCTGAATAAGGAAACACAGGCTAAATTGCAGAAGATTATGTTTGATGCAAAGATGGCAAACATCAGAGGACATATCGCAAAGGCAAGGACAGACCTTTTGTCTAAGAATATCGCCACTGCAAAAACAGAGCTTGAACTCATTGACGAGGTATTCGAAGCATCGAAAACCTCGGTTTCCGATGAAAACATAAAGACCATAGGGGACCTCCAGACAACTCTTAAAAAAGCTCGGACAGAAATCGATGCTGATTTGCCGGCTGCAATCAGCAGGGTAGACCTTCTTTGGCATGAAATGAGCACGCTGCTGAGGAAGGGCTGAGAGAGGGACATTGGTGCTGATTATTATTATTATGCGGTTTATGAGTGTAGTCACCATAGGCTCAATATTCCATGAAAAAAAGGGGGATCGGTTCGTGATGATGTCGATGCTGCCCAGAGGTCTCGCATCGGCTGTTCTTGCAACCATGCCCGTTGCTTCGAATATCAAAGGCACTGAGACATTTGTTGAGTATACCTTTGCAGTCATTGTCCTGACAAACATATTAATGACGATAGGTGTTTATTTTTCGGAAAAAAGAGACAACAGGCGATTAGTGCTGGCTGAGTAAAACAGCACGATAGTCATCCATAATGAGCAAACGATGAACGAAAGGCATTGCAGAATGAATGGCATTGCATTGCGAGAGGAGGTACAGGATAGAATTCAAGACATTAGGGAGGCGGATATCCTTGTCGGCATCCCGATCTACAATAACGCGCGTACCATAGGTCATGTGGTAAAAGCTGTGCAGGTAGGGTTTGCCAAGTATTTCCCTGATAAGAAATGCGTTCTTGTAAATTCAGATGGAGGGTCAACAGACGGCACAATGGAAGTTATTCATAATGCAACTATTGAAGATTTCCAGTCCATCCTTCTACATCACAGGGTAAGGCCTGCTTTTAAAATAACAACACCCTATCATGGCATCCCTGGAAAGGGAAGCGCCTTCAGGACAATATTTGAGATAGCAGACATCCTAAATGTTAAAGCATGTGCAGTGGTTGACTCTGACCTGAGGAGTATTACACCAGAATGGATTGAACTCCTGATTAAACCTGTAATTGAAGGTGGTTACGATTATGTCGCTCCTCTTTACCACAGACACAAGTATGACGGAACTATAACCAACAGTATAGTCTACCCTCTGACAAGAGCATTATATGGCAAGCGTGTCAGACAGCCCATAGGCGGAGATTTTGGTTTTTCGGGCAATCTGGCTAAATTTTATCTAACTAAAGATGTATGGGAAACAGATGTTGCAAAATACGGGATAGATATATGGATGACAACCACAGCCATTGCCAATAATTTTAAAGTATGCCAGTCATTTTTAGGTGCAAAGATTCACGACCCTAAAGACCCGGGCGCTGACCTTAGCGCAATGCTCTATCAAGTCGTCGGAGCTGCCTTTGACCTTATGGATGCATATTCCGACAACTGGAAAACAGCAGCACATTCAGAGCCAACACAAACCTTCGGCTTTCAATATGCAGTCGGACTTGAACCTATTGCTGTCAACCTCGATCGGATGATAGATAAATTCAGACTTGGCGTAAAGGAGTTAAGAGATCTATGGAGCGTATTCCTCGGCAATGGCATAATGGATTTTCTATTCAACGCAGAGAAACTGCCGAAAGAAGAGTTCCATATCCCTGATGAAATCTGGGCAGAGGTGATCTATTGCTTTGCCTCCGCGGCTCACAAAAATCTCATAAACAAGGAGCATCTCCTGAAGTCGCTGACCCCGCTATATATCGGCAGGACAGCGTCTTTTGTCATAGAGACATGGGATGCTGCTGCTGAAGAGGTCGAGGCAAAGATAGAGAATCTCTGCAGGGTGTTTGAGGAGAAAAAGAAATTTCTGATAGAAAAATGGGATGAATGGGGGTAAGTATGAACGTCTTTGAGAGGATAATAACAGAACCGTTTGAGAGATTTTTTGAGGAAAGTGCTTAAATTCTTGCCTGATCTTCTCACGTCTCTCCTGCTGCTGATAATCGGCATTTTCATAGGGTTGGTATTGAAAAAAGTGTTCCTGAGGATATTCAGGGCGATAGGGCTTGACAGAGTATCTGAGAGATCAGGCCTGATTGAAGTCATGAGGAAGGGCGGGATAGGAGATTCTGCGTCTGCCTTGCTCTCAAAGGCGATCGGATGGATTACGATCATGATTTTTGCGATTATCTCTGTGCGCGCCCTCGGGACACCGACCATAGAACGGCTTTTCGAGAGATTCCTGCTTTACCTTCCGCATGCGTTTGTGGCGGCGATGATATTGCTCTTCGGCTATATCTTGAGCAATTTCTTCGGAAGGGCTGCGTTAATAGCATCTGTGAATGCAGGGATAAAGGTCTCAGGCCTTATCGGGAAATTAGTGAAGTTCACTGTATTCATGCTCGCTGCTACTATGGCTCTCGAACAACTCGGTATCGGAAGGGAGACGGTTATAATCGCCTTTGCAATAATCTTTGGCGGCATCGTTTTTGCCCTATCACTTGCTTTCGGACTCGGAGGCAAGGACATGGCAAAAGGCTATATGGAAAAGAAGCTGTTTAAAGGAGATGAAAAGGACGACATCGAGCATTTATAGGTTGAAAAATATGGAAGTATCAGAATTCTTTTTAAAACTACTCATTATTCTCCTTTCTGCAAAATTCTTTGCAGAGGTCTTCGCTTATCTGCGCCTTCCCTCAGTGCTCGGTGAGGTTATTGCCGGCATTATCATCGGCCCGAGCCTGCTCGGAATTATCATACCCGATGCTACATTCCACCTCCTTGCCGAGATAGGAATACTCCTGCTTCTATTTGAGGTTGGACTTGAAACAGATGTGGGGCAGCTTGTAAAGGTAGGAATTCAATCGTCACTCGTTGCAGCTACTGGAGTTGTAGTTCCGGCACTTTTAGGTTTCTGGATTAGTTACTATGTTCTGAACTTATCCCTCTTAATATCTCTTTTTGTCGGTGGTACCCTTGTAGCAACGAGTATTGGAATAACCGTGAGGGTGCTCGTTGACCTTAAGCAGCACCAGACAAAAACTGCAAAGGTGGTGCTGGGTGCAGCAGTACTTGATGATGTAGTTGGCGTTGTTATCCTCGCCGTACTATACGATTTTGCCGTAAAAGGGACAGTAAGTATAACAGACACGGCGAAGGTGCTTGGATTTATTGCGGCATTTCTGCTCGTTGCGCCTGTTATTGCAAAGCTTTTTGTGCCACTCATCTCGAAGCTTTCATCCGTCAGCAAGACAAAAGGAATGATTCCGACCCTCATCATTTCCCTTATTCTTATACTGGCTGTTGTCTCTCACGGCGCAGGCGCGCCTGAGATTCTCGGTTCTTTTGCTGCCGGCATTGCCCTTGCGAGACGGTTCTTTCTCCCCTTCGGTTCGACAATAGACCATTACAGCCATGACCTCGCTGAAAAGATTGAGGAGAATATGAAGCCTATAATTGAACTGTTCGTGCCGGTATTTTTTGTGATTGTTGGGGCATCTATCAATCTGAAGGTTGTTGATTTTACATCTTCAACCTTATGGTATATGGCAGGGCTTCTGACCATTGTTGCAATTACCGCCAAGATGGTTAGCGGCATATGGGCTGAGGGAGGAATGCGAACTAAACTCACAACAGGCATTGCGATGGTCCCGAGAGGAGAAGTTGGATTGATATTTGCAGAGGTCGGGAAAAAGAGCGGAATATTTGATGACATGATATATGCGGTCATCGTATTTGTAGTCGCTCTGACGACACTTTTTGCGCCGTTGCTATTGAGGTATGTTGTGAGGAATGAAGAATGAGGTGGTAGCGAGATAGCATCTATAGTGAAAGAAGAGGGTGATGAAATGAATGGGGAAGTATTTCGAGGTTCATGGAAGATCGCGAGCGTCATGGGGATCCCTATACGGGTGCACTTTACATGGTTTATCGTATTCGGTTTGATCACATGGTCACTGCCCACGTTCTATTTTCCGAAGGCTGAGCCTGAACTTCCGGCGGCCTCTTATTGAATCAAGGGCGCCCTTGCGGCTATAATGCTTTTTGCCTCAGTCGCCTTCCACGAGCTTGCTCATTCCTAATACTCGGCATATTTAATCTTATCCCGGGTTTTCAAATGGATGGCGGGAGGGTATTGAGATCGTTTATATGGAGCAAGAAGAAGGATTATTTTTATGCTACCAAGATGGCATCGAAAACAGGTGCCGATGGAAAAGCGTAAAGATAAAAAGGTATCTGATGTTTATCTGTATCACAGCACGTTTTGGGAAATATCTCCATATGAGGAAGCTATTAAGGCCCTTGAGGTAATGATAAAAAACGATGTCGGAAGGTTAGTGGTGAAAGAGAATGATTCAATAACAGGGTTAATCACGAGAAACGGCTTAGCGCGGTATGTCCAGATTATGGGCAAGTGACTTTAGTTATTTTATATTTTCAGGAGTAGCATGAGATACCGGTGTTACATATGGGTCTGATGTGAAAAATAGAAGATTATTTTAGTACGAATTCATAGCTGCATTTTTTGCAGCGGACTGTGTCTTTTTTTTCTTGCTCTTAAAATGCTGGGATTTCCCGCACCGCGGGCATCTCTTATAAAAATTCAGGAACGTCATTAAGAATGAACTGAAGTAAAGCATAACTTATGCTACCATAAAGTTTATGGAATCTGAATTTTTAAAATCACTTGTTGTCATCTTTGGAGCATCTGCCATAGTCGTTTTTTTGCTCCACAAGCTCAAAATACCCTCGCTTGTTGGTTTTCTCGTTGCCGGTGTCATTATCGGGCCTCACGGCATTGGGCTGATTAAAGACACGCATGCTGTTGAGCTGCTCGCTGAAATTGGTGTCATCCTCCTTCTCTTTACGATTGGCATTGAATTTTCGATGACGAAGCTTTTGAAGATGAAAAAGACGGTTATAGGCGGCGGCATACAGGTAGCGCTCACCATTGGGCTGTCCGCCCTGGCTGCATATCTTGCTGCAGGGCATGTCAACAGGGCGGTTTTCTTCGGCTTTCTT
>CAKKPH010000004.1 GCA_919901585.1 Thermodesulfovibrionales bacterium
TTATCGAACCAGACTATGATAAGTCAACTAATTCATCAACGTCCCCTATTACTTTGCCCGCATGGTACGTTTGCCTCAATACTGCATCAGTCAGGACTAAACAAGTCCGACTTTGAAAAGTGATGAAGAATTGCCGCCTTATATATGCCCTCTACGGCCTCACCCCGGAAGAGATTGCGATTGTGGAGGGGAAGAACTGAGCAGGACATCAAGAAAAATGATAAAATGTAAATGTAGCTATTCGGAGGCAGGGCATGAAAGAGTCGATATATCTTGAAACCACAGTCGTCAGTTATTACACGTCAAAACCCAGCCGCGACATAATAGTTCTTGCGCATCAGGAAATAACGCGGGAGTAGTGGGAGAAGGCATTAAAACGGTATGATGCTTTCATTTCTGAAATCGTGGTGGAGGATGCTATGGCGGGTGATCCTGATGCAGCGAAGAAGCGATTAGGCATATTGAAGAGGTTCGCCCATCTTGATCTGAATCCTACGGTAGAAAAGATGGCTCAGGTTTATGTCGAAAAGCTGAAAATTCCTCGCAAGGCTCTCCGTGATGCTGTTCATCTTACTGTTGCATCGGTCCACAGCGTCGATTATCTGGTGACTTGGAATTGTTCTCATATCGCAAACGGAGAAGTTATAAGGAAACTCATGCAGATAAATATGTCCCACGGCATTAAGACCCCGATAATATGTACCCCGGAAGAATTAATGCCGAAAATGAAAGGAGAATGATATTATGTGGAAAGACCCGATAGTTCAGGAAGTCCGCAAAGCCGGTGAAGAACTGGCCAAGAAGTCAAATTACAGCCTGCAAGGTCTGTTTCAGAGCCTGCGAAATAATGAAAAAAAGAGCAAGGCCAAAGTTCAGGCAAGAGTAAAGGAAAATCCCAGAAAAGCAGGCTAATATTCCCAAAAAGAAGAGCGCGCACTGTGGGCTTGTTGCGCCATTATGGCAGCGCGGGGTCAGGCTTTCTTTTATGCATTTGCTGTTGTTGGGCATAACCCGCTGAAGGCTTCGCTCGGAAATCCGCAACAGTTTCGCCTTTCGATACCTGAGGACTTGCAGGTGATCTCCTCAACCATACTCCTTCCTATGCTGACTTTGGACACTCAGGAAAGGTTGTCGTTAAACCTCCAACTCGTAAGAATCTACACCATTATCCTGGAAAATATCAAAACTTAATCTCTGTTCCCTTGTCCATTGTATACACCGGATAGGTTTTGAAATTCGTTACATAATGTTGGGTTACAAGATAATCTGTCTTATGCCAGAAGAAGACCCATGGCGCATCTCTGATTATCAGCTTCTCCGCCTTTCCATAATAGGCAGCCCTCTTAGTCTTGTTATTCGCATGCTGGCCGAGTTCTATCATCCTGTCGACTTCGCTGTTTTTATACCTCACCCTGTTTCCTGCAGGCCCGAAGTTCGATGAATGAAAGAGAGGAAAGAGAAAGTTCTCCGGATCAGGGTAATCCGCCCACCAGCTTAACCAGAACAGGTCAGGCTCGCCCCTGTTGATTGCCTCTTTGTAGGCGCTCCACTCAAGCTGTTTGATCCTGACCCTGAGCCCAGCCTTATTAAGATAAGCCTGAATAAACTCTGCCATGTCAACGACCTCCTGATCAGCAGTCACATGGAAATTTATTGCCCGATTTTCAAACCCCCCCCTTTCGATTATATCTTTAGCCTTTTCAGGGTCATATCCATAACCGCTTGAAATTTCCCATTTCCTCAGGATATCAGGCACAGGGCCTGATGCGATTCTGCCCCTATTCTCGTAAAAAGTAGTAAGCAGTTTATCCCTGTCTATTGCGAGGCTGACAGCCTTCCTTATGTCCGTCCTGTCAAATGGGGGCCTTGAGCAGTTCATGCCTAAATAATAAGTATTGATTCCTTTAACCGGATAAATATGTCTGTTCCATTTTGGGTCATCCATAAACTTCCTGAAATGCGAGGCAGGGATTGATATAACGTCTATATTGCCGAGTTCAAACTCTGTGACTGCTGTAAGATCTTCGGGTATTATACGATAAACAATACCTCTAACAATCGCCTTGTTGTCAAAATAATCATCCCTTTTTTCGAGCCTGAGTGTTCTGTCAGGCAGCCATTCCTTAAGCACAAACGGCCCTGTACCGACAGGATGAAACGAGAAGTCCGGCCCTAATCTCCTGACCTCTCCTTCAGGGACAATGTAGGCAGCAGGCATCGTCAGCAGATACAGAAACGGTGAAAACGGTTTTTCGAGCCTGATTTCGATTGTGTGGTCGTCAATGACCTTAATTCCTGAAACATCCCGGGCCCTGCCTGCCATAAAGGCCTTTGCTCCAGCTATCTTATCAAGCGCCCATATGTTTGGAGACCGGGTCTTCGGATCTAATATCCTCACAAAGGAATACTTGATATCATTAGCCTTAACATCTTGATTATTCGAATATTTGATGCCTTTTTTTAGTCTAAATCTATATGCTAACCCATCAGGGGATATGGTCCATCCCTCTGATATATCCGGCGCAACCTCCATGTCTTCATTTAGCCTCACAAGGCCATTGAATATCTTGGCTGCTATCGAACCGCCGGCCAGGTCAACTATTAAGGCAGGGTCAAGTGTAGCTGGATTGGCACTTAACCGGTAGTAGACAAATCCCTCGAGGCGATTTAAAGTATTACATGAGACAAAGACCATAACTACCGATAAATATATAACTATTTTTGCAATTACACCGGATGGTAAAAAAGAGGAGGGTGTTTTTTCCTCGTCATTAGCAGTCAGGATGGTGTATTTCATCTTTCTTATTATAACCTCTTTAGAAAGTTCGTAATCAAAATATATTTTTTAAAAAGCCCTTTTTTCTTAGCACAATATTTGCTATATAATAGACCTGATACAAAATTCTATTTTACAGGAGGTATGATGGCAAAGAAAATAGCTGTCCTTGCGAGGGACAGACAGGAAGAGGCGCTCAGGATGTCTATCGGCCTGACTCTGCTCGATGATGTGATCGACGTTTATGTGCTCGACAGGGCGCTGGTTGACAATGACAAGAATGCGCTCAACGTAGAGACGATGAATGATATGGAGATGAAGGCGTTCACAAATTTCAAAGGGAACGAGGGGATGGAGTTCCTTTCGACCGCCGAGATTGCAGAGCGGCTAAAAGACTACGACCATATAATATTTTATTAAAAAAGGGGCGTGTATGAAGATACTTTACCTTATCAAAAACGAGCTGGATAATACAGCAAAGATGATACTCGAAGAGCACAGGAAGTCAGATGAGGTCACAAGCATAGACATAAGAGAAAACAGAAACTATGATGAGATCATTGACCTGATCGCCTCGAGCGACAGGATCATATCTCTTTAGGGGAGGCGCTAAATGAAACTCGGCATACTTGTTAATACCGACAGGAACCAGGCAGCAGTCATAGGCATAACAAAGGCTGCTTTGAAAAAAGGGCATGAGGTTAATATATTCGCAATGGACAGCGGTACAAGGCTGCTTGAAGACCCATCCTATACAGGCCTTTGCGAACTCGAAGGGGTCAGTATGAGCTTTTGCGACTACAGCGCAAAAGAACTCGGCACCAGAAAGGATGGGATACCCGAAAAAATAGTCTGCGGAAGCCAGTACAACAATGCAACAATGAACCACTCTTCGGACAAGGTTATAGTTCTTTAAGGCTCGTCATAGGAAAGGACATTGTCAGAAAGGCTCCGGGTTTGAAAGAGGCTAAAAGGGCAGATCTATTGCTGATCGTTTCCTTACTCGCTGCCCTAACGTTCCCTGTCCTATATATACTGAGGTTTGCTGACAATAACACGCTCACAAGCTGGAGGTGGGTTTTTTCGAACAGCAACTTCATAACTGTTAATATACTCATAATCTCAGGGATAGTTGTTTCATATATTGCATCGCATTATTTTTTTCACGAGCGATATTCATTGCTGCTCCTTTCCCTGCTTCCCTTCGCAATCACCATCCCGTTGTGGCAGGAGCCTGAGATTATCATTGATGCATCAAGATACTTTTTGCAGGCTAAGCACCTTGAGGTCTATGGAGCCGGCAGTTACTTAAATGAGTGGGGAAAAGAGATATCAGCATGGACAGACCTTCCCTTAGTCCCTTTCATATATGGCCTGATATTCAGATATTGCGGTGAATCAAGGCTCTATATACAGCTATTTAATTCCCTGCTTTTTACGTCAGCCGTCCTGCTCACATACCAGACAGGAAAACTCTTCTTTAACAGGGAGACCGGCGTTTTTGGCGGATTGCTCCTCCTCGGTATACCCTATCTCCATACACAGGTTCCGCTCATGCTCGTTGACCTGCCTGTTATGTTTTTCTTCACGCTCGCAACTTATTTATTCCTGAAGGCAACATCTCAAGGCGGGTTAAGCGCGATCCTCTTCTCGTCGCTCTCTTTATTCCTTGCCATTTTCTCTAAGTATTCCGCATGGCTTATGCTAATGACGTTGCCTCTGACCGCTATTATCACAAGCAGACAAGGCTCAAAAAGGACGATTTACCGTTCCGGGATGATCTTCGGGATTGCAGTTGCCCTGACCGCTGTCTTAGTAGCATTGAGATACGATGTTTTTTATGAGCAGATCCGCCTTCTCGCCTCCTATCAATGGCCGGGCCTGAAAAAATGGGAAGAGGGTTTTGCCTCTACATTCCTCTTCCAAAGCCACCCGTTTATAATTATCCTTGCCGTAATAGCAACGATTGTGGCAATAAAGAGAAAAGACAAGCAATTCCTTATCATGGGCTGGGCTGCCCTTTTTATTATCGTGCTCCAGATAAAGAGGATAAGGTACATAATCCCACTGTTCCCTTTCATTGCGTTAATGGCTTCTTACGGGCTCTGCAGTATCAAGGAAAAGAATATTAAGCGGTTCATTGTCTTTTGCATCATAACTTACTCCTTTGTTATATCAAGTTTTGGTTATTTGCCTTTTCTCAATAAGACCAGCGCGGTAAACCTGAAGGATGCCGGAGTTTATCTTGATTCGCTAAAGGGTGATTATGTCGAGGTCTATGCCTTGCCGCAATCAAGCTCTTCAGGAAACACTGCCTCCTCAGTGCCTATACTTGATCTCTTCACAAACAAGAAAATTATATTTAAACATGGGGGTCGGCCTGAAGAAGCCGGAGAACTTTGGATGAAATCGCCGTTGCGCTTTACCTGGGAGATGAAGATGCCGGGTTATTATTCGTATCACAGCACTGAGCCCCCGATAACCGCAATCATATCCGGCTCAGAAAAGCCTTTAAGAGAACTTCATCCTTTCGTGCCTCCCCATACCGGCCTCATGGAGTTCCGGACAGATAATAAGGCATACCGTTACAAAACATTTGTTACAGTTTTTGCAAAAGAAGGCATGTCCGGAAAGGAACAATAGGCTGTATTGTGTGTCTTTTTAGGAACATTTTTTAATACGTCGAGCTCTTATATCTTTGCACTCACAGCGAAATTGAAAATGGCACGATATTTGCTTTTATTTTACGTGCTTAATCATGTTTTTTTAGCAGAACAACAAAATATAAATACAGGAGGTAACGAAGTGGAAGCTGTCCCAAAGAAAAACCAGATATGGGCATTGGCAATAACAGGTTTTTTTGTTCTCATAAGCACATTAACCTATGCTCATAACGAGTACTATATCTACCTTTCTGCCTACCTCTGGTTCGGGTTCATTTACGGCATGTGTCTTCAGTACGGCAGATTCTGTTTCGCTTCAGCGTTCAGGGACCTGTTTGCAGTAGGTGTCCCGAGGATGGTGGTAGGCATCATGATAGCCACAATCCTCTTCAGTTTCGTATCTGCCTTTGTCAGCATAACCGGTCTTAGCACATTCCATGCAGCTCCTGCAGGCCTTCATGCAACAATAGCAGGACTTATCTTCGGTGTCGGTATGGTCTTTGCCGGAGGCTGCGCATCCGGCTCGCTTTATAAGACAGGAGAGGGCAATGGAGTCGCTCTCCTTGTTCTCCTCTCGATCAGCGTCACTCAGGCGATATTCGTTGATATCGGCGGCTGGTTCAATAACCTTGTTCCTGCGTCATGGACCAAGTCGGCACTCGCCAAGAAACTGCCTGATGTAATCAATGTCGGTGATGGCTGGATGGACCAGTATCTCGCAGGATATGTCTGGGACCGGCCTATCGTAAAATTCTCCGGCATGCTTGGCCTACAGGACACGTCAGTGACAGGCGCCTTCTTTGGAGATTTATTTGTAGGCGTAGTGCTCCCAGCAGCTTTCTTGCTCCTGATTGTTTACCTCGTATGGGCACGCAAGAGCTACCTAAGGAAGGTCAAACAGGTAAAAAGTGAGCAAATAGGCATTAAAGATGAGTTTGCAGGATACTGGAGCATGATAATGTCATCGAAGCGGACTGCTATTGCAGGTCTTTTCCTCGGCATAGCATGTGGCCTTCAGATGTTTGTGATTGAAGGACTGAGGATAAAATTCGGTGTCAAGAACGCAGGCACACTCCTTTCGAGGATGGGACATGATTTTGGCCTTTCGATCAAAGGCACGGTCTTTGATCCGGGTTACTGGTACGTCACAACTCAGGAGGCTCAATGGGTAGGCTGGGTTTTTCAAAAACTCGGCTGGGATAATATGGACAATATCTACTTTGGCGTTAATAACGGGTTACCCAACCCCGCAATTAACCCTGCAGACTGGATGTCTATCGCACTCATCGGCGGTGCAGCAGTTATGGCCTTGCTGAGCAACGAGTTCAAGCTAAAGAAGCCTACTATGGAGCTTGCAGTATGGGCGATAATAGGCGGAGCATTAATGGGTATAGGCTCAAGGCTCGGCCTCGGATGCAATGTCGGCGCATTTTTTGTGAGGGTTGCGATGGGTGACTTGTCAGGCTGGCTTTTCGGCCTCGGCATGATCGGTGGAGCCTATATAGGGGTCAAGTTTTTTAACTGGTGGACAGAAAGGAAGATGGCCAAAGAGATGGCCGCCCTAACCTTCTAAGGCATATAACATAAAAACAAGCGGAGGTGACTTATGGCAATGAAGTTTGAGAAAAAGACAGACGGGCAGTTCCTGCTTGATGTAACAGGCTATGTCTGCCCGCATCCCCAGATTTATACAAAAAAGGCGATCGAAAAAATCGGCACAGGGGATGTCATCGAGGTCGTATTTGACAACCCTTCATCCTCTGAATCCATTGCTGCGATGTGCGACCAGATCGGCAATGAGGTCGTCGAAAAGAAGAAGGAAGGCGGAAAATTTATCTGGAAAATCAAAAAGTCCTGATCTCACAGGGCTTTTTGGAAAAGGAGATATCGGATGAAGACTAATCTTTGGGTCATTATCTTAGTAGCCATTGGGTTTCTCGGTTTTTTATTGGGATACAGCATGCCTCCTTTTATCGAAGCAGGCGTTATCGGAGGCGGGCCCAACAAGGTTAAGGCCGGGGCTGAGCTCGACAAAAAGACACAGGACTATTACAAGAACCTGATGCAACAAGAATAGATTCTGAGCTTACAGAAGGAGGAATGTTAATGAAGACGAGTCTCTGGATTGTGCTTGCCCTTATCGTCGGGATCATGGGCTTCTTTGGCGGTTATAAGATATCCTATGTGACAGGGGTACAGCCCGGATATTTTGAGGCAGCAGAGGCAGGAGGATACGGCGGCGGAGGTGCAGTGCAAGGGCTGGACAAGGCAACTGCCGATTACTATCAGAACCTTTATAAAGAGGAATGATATACAACTTTGAGGCTTTTTCCCGGTTAAGCGGTAAATACCAATTAAGGAGCCAGTAATGAAAAAGATATTAATCGCTGTTGAGGATAGTAAAGGGTCGATGGCAACTGTTGACACCTTTTCAAAACTCTTTGCTCAGGCCCGTCCTGATGAGGTGGTTTTGCTCTATGTCGAAAAGATAGAGGGCAGGTCTCTTATGGATGAGATGCTGGGTGAAGCAGAGATGTCAACGCTCAAAGAGCAACTGAAGGGCACCGAGTATCAGGAACACCTCGACATGAAGGCAAAAACGATCCTCAATTTCTACAGGAAAGAGCTCGAAGGAAATGGAGTTAAAAACATAAAGACCATAGTGAAAGAAGGACACCCTGCTGATGAGATAATCGGGGCTGCGAGGGAAGAAAATGTTGAGATGATAATCATCGGCTCACGGGGAAGAAGGCTGCATACATTGCTTATGGGAAGTGTCAGCAGAGAGGTCTCTAACAGGGCGGACATACCTGTCCTGATCGCACGATGACCGTAGTCCTGGGTGCAGGTCTTGCAGGGCTTTCTGCAGGCTATATCCTCTCAAAGTCAGGGATCAGGGTTACGGTTATCGAGAAGGGCTCCAGCGTCGGCGGGCTCGCAAGGACTGTTTGTCATAACGGTTTTAGATTCGATTTAGGCGGTCACAGGTTTCTTACCAAAGACCTTCAGGTAGGGCATTTTATAAATGACCTCCTTAAAGAGGACATCCTTGCCGCACAGAGAAAAAGCAGGATATTCATGTCCGGCAGGTATTTCGACTATCCGCTTAAGCCCCTGAATGCCATATTCGGACTCGGGCTCCTCAATACAACGAGCATCCTCTACGATTATCTCAAGGAAAAAGCAAGAGGCCTTATCAGCAGCCCTGACCTTACCTCGCTTGAGGACTGGGTAGTAAACCAGTTCGGCAGGATGATGTTCGAGATATATTTCAGGCAGTACAGCGAGAAGGTCTGGGGCATGGACTGCAGCCGGATAAGCAGCGAGTGGGTGGCGCAGAGGATCAATGGGCTCTCTTTGCAGGAAGCGGTACTTAACGCCTTCTTCAGGTTCAGCGGCAAGGATATCCCTACCCTCACTGACAGCTTTTTTTATCCTAAGATGGGGATAGGACAGATATCAACGACCCTCGCCATGGGCATAGAAGAAAGAAATAATCTATTGACCAATACAAAGGTGCTCCAGATAAACCATCAGGACTATAATGTCAGGAGTATCAGCGTCATGAACAGCAAGGACATCTACGACATCGAGGGCCGGGAATTCGTCTCGAGTATACCTTTGCCGGACCTTATAAACAGCCTGCAGCCTTCCGCACCTGACAAGGTGCTCGAGGCAGCTTCACGTCTGAAGTTCAGGGATCTCATAATTGTAACAATAATGCTTGACCGGCAGAGGGTGTCAGACCTCACATGGCTGTACCTGCCTGAAAAAGAGATCCTGATAGGCAGGATACACGAACCTAAAAACTGGTCCAGCCGGATGGCGCCCGATGGTTATACACACCTTGTATCGGAATATTTCTGCTTCAGAGGAGACTCGATGTGGAACAAAAGCGATACAGATCTCATAGACCTTACGGTAAAACAGATGAGGTCGCTATCTCTCATCAGGGGAGATGAGGTCATGGACGCATATGTCCTCAGGGTGCCGGATGCCTATCCTCTCCTTACTGTCGGATATTCAAGGCCTTACCAAAAGGTCCTTGATTACCTTAATAGCTTCAATAACCTTCATATAATCGGCAGAACCGGCATGTTCAGGTATTACAACATGGATCAGGCCATCGAGACAGGGATGACTGCAGCCAACCGTCTTGTTCATAAGCTGAGAGGGGTCGCAGCGCCCGATAGATACATGGCAGATTCACCGGTATATTCGCTATCCGAAACAGCCTCTTGCAACTGAAATGGCTGTTGTTTAAATATGCAATATTAAGCGCATGAAGTCCGCCCTTATAATTCCAGCGTGGTCGCCGGAGGATATCTTCCCTTCACGCACTGCCGGCTCTCAGATAAACTACTGGCAGCCTCTCGGTACCCTCTATGTCGCATCTTCACTTTTAAACGCAGGCCATGATGTCAGGTTCATGAACGGTGCCTTTATGTCCCATGCCGAAATACTCAAAGCGATATCCGAATACAGGCCTGATTTCGCAGGGGTCTATTCGACTGCCTTTGGCTGGGAAAAGGCCCTACAGACAGCAAAAGAGATAAGAATCATGCTGAAAAACGTCTTTATTGCTGCAGGCGGCCCTTATCCGATAGCTATGCGTGAGAGATGCCTTGATGACACCGAAAGTATAGATGCAGTGGTTACAGGCGAGGGCGAATTGACTGTTGTTGAGCTTCTCGATAGGCTCTCAGAGGGAAGAAGCCTTGCGGGTTTAGAGGGCCTTGTATTCAGGGAAAACGGCGTTGTAGTAATTAATAATCCAAGACCCCTTATCGCAGACCTCGATTCACTCCCCTTCCCTGCAAGAGAGCTCCTTGGTGATAGCGGAAAATATATCCCTCCTCCTGCTACTTACAGGAGAAAGCCGGTCGCTGTTGTAATGACCTCAAGGGGATGCAACAGGAAATGCATCTTCTGCTTCCAGATCGACAGAGAGAGGAAAAGCGGTATTAGATACAGGAGCATTGGCAACGTAATAAATGAGATAAGGCTCTGTCTGTCACAGGGATACAAGGAGATAAAATTCATTGATGACACACTTGCAGCAGATCATGAGCGCGCTATGAATCTTGCCGGTGAGATAAAGAGACAACATCTCGATTTCACATGGTTTGCCTCAGCATGCGTTAATCAGGTCGACAAACCACTTTTAAGGGCGTTCAAAGACGCAGGCTGCTGGGCCATACTGCTCGGCGCTGAAAGCGGTGTCCAAAAAAATTTAAACAATGTGAGAAAAGGCATAACCATTGAGCAGACAAGAAAGGCAGTTAAGGATGCAAAGGATGCAGGCCTCAGGGTATTCACACCTTTTATCTTCGGCCTGCCCGGAGAGACATACGAGGACGGCTTAAAGACAATTGAATTTGCATGCGAACTAAATCCGGATGTAGCGAACTTCCACTCACTCACGCCGTTCCCGGGCACTGAACTTTATGACAACGTCGATAAATACGGGACAATATCGCGTGACCTCTCCGACTTCACATATCAGGGCGCAGCCTTCATCCCATATTCAATGACAAGGGATGAGATATGCCGGCTCAGGCAGACTGCCTTTAAGCGTTTTTACTCAAGACCCCGTTTCATCCTCAACAGAGTGCTCGCCCTCAGAAGCCTGAATGACCTGAAGGTTGCATTTACCGGACTTAAGAGCCTCTTATGGCTCTGGCTCAAGAGAGGCCTTTTCATCAGGAGACAGACTCCAGAAAATCGTTGAAAATTTAGCATTTTCACATTGTATTTCAGATTTGAAATGATTATGCTATCTGGTATTTTTTCAATTTTCTCCAGAATGTAGTGTAGCTCAAACCCAGCATAGTGGCTGCCCTCTTCTTATTCCCGCCAACAATAACAAGGACATCCTGTATGTGCGACTTCTCGGTATTTTCCTCAATACTTTTAAGCAGCCAGCATCTCCTCTGGTCGCTTCCGTTTGGAGAAATGATTGGGAGGTCTTTGGCAGAAATCTCCTCGTTCTCAGCGAGCACCACAGCGCTCTCGATAGTATTTTCGAGCTCCCTTATAT
>CAKKPH010000005.1 GCA_919901585.1 Thermodesulfovibrionales bacterium
CCGGACAAGCCGGAATGACAGACTATAGATATGTAAAGAATACTAATTGTTAATGCAATGTTCAGGTCTACTTGAAACATTGTTGTTATTGAAGTTAATCTAAACAACAGAGATGATTAAGGTCTTTTATACACCCTTCAGCCTCAGGAACACCACTGATGTCCTCTTCAGGGAGGCACTGGAAAAAACCGGCAGCTCAGGCCCTGCATACCACAACTACTCCGGCATACTTTATCTCGCCCCGACAAACCTGAAGGCCAAAGAGGCCCGGCATATCTTCCATGACCTCATCACCAGATACAAGGCCTGGGACACTGGCAAGGATGATGCATCTGCCATGCCCGACTGTTACATCCCGCCTGAGATCTCGACAATCGAGCAGCTTGCGAAAAGGGTATATTCTGCAGATGGGGACAAGAGGATGCTCCCCGCTCCGATCATACCGGTCATCATCTCGCGACTTTCAGGCAGAGGGACAGGCCTGTCTTCAATGGCAGCAGACCTTATCAATGACATCAAGACCTTATATCCGGACATTGGCATTGACGACATAAGGGATTCCTTTGCCGGTGTCATGAATGACCTCAACATACCGGAATCACTCAGCAAGGCCGTGCTTGGCTATATCACAACACTAAAGAGATACAATTCATTCCTTGAGCAGCACAAGCTCGTTGACATGGCTGACGTCCTCAACGCCTGCCCTGAATATCTCTCATCAGGCAAATATGACGTCCTCATCATAGACGGCTTCAACGAGATGACCATGTCTGAGAGAAAGGTGCTGAGGACGCTGATCAATAATTCAAGACATGCCCTTATATCAATACCTCACGAAAAAGACTTCCTTGGACTGACAGAGGGGTATCTGAATTTCCTGAAAGATAATTTCGAGATTGAGGAGACATTCGCCGGAGAAATAGCTGTCAGCCCTCAGCCCTCAATTGTCAGCCATCAGCCCTCAGCCGCCGGCATAGCCGGCAAACCTTTTACATATACTTCATATCCCGGCCCTGAGCAGGAAGTCGAAGGGATTGCGAGAAGGATTAAATCGCTCTTTACATCAGGGAAGTTCAAGGCGCTTGAGAAGATCACTGTCACATTCCCGGACCTTGGCCTTTATTCGCCGATAGTCGAAAGGGTATTTACCAGGTACGGCATACCATGCAATATCTCATCCGGAAGGCCGCTCAGCAGGATGAGGCCATTCCTCGACCTGCTTTCACTCACAACCTCTGTTGCCGACAACTATCCGCGCCTTAAGTTCTCTCAATTCCTTTCATCCCCATACTTCAGCAGGATGCCTGAATCACTTAAGACAAACATCCCCTCACTCTCGCTCCGGTCTGGGATCGTCTCAGGAAAGGATTCATGGTTAAACGTCGTCACACGGGGCTCAGAGGCGATAGTTATCAGGGACGATAGGCTTGAGAAAGACCTGAAGCGTGTCTTCAGCATATTAAAGCCTCTTGAAGAGCTTGGCGGTTGCTCAGGCTTTGAGGCCTATGCAGAGGCCCTGAGGGCAATACTGGATGAGCTCGGATTCCTCGAATCAGCGTACCAGAGCCAGGACCAGACTGAGGCCCCTCCTTTCACAGGCGAAAAAAAGGCATTGGATGAAATACTCGGGCATATCTTATCCCTCTCAGCGCTCTTTCCGCAGCACATCAGCCTGCATGAGCTCAACGATCTGCTTGCGCACCTCTTCAACAGGACGTTTATTGATGAGGACAACGATGGCGTGCAGGTAGCAGGCTTTTATAAAGTGGCAGGCTTGTCGCCTGAATATCTCTTCATAGGAGGCATGACTGACGCGGCAATACCCAACAGGGACAAGTCCGATTATCTGCTGCCCGACAGCGTGAAACGCAGGCTGGGGTTTATGCATCTCGACAGGCATATCGAGCTTCAGCGTTTTTTATTTTCGTATATTATTGCATCCTCAAAGAAAGTACTTCTCTCATATCCTGTAATGGAAGGAGAGGATATGTTCCTTCCGTCCTCGCTCCTCTACCCCGGTCTGGAACTCGAGGAGAGGATACCCGGCATATACTCTCCTGAAGAATACTTTATCACAAGGGGCTCGGAGCCCCTCTCCTCTCGTTTGAATGAGATAAGAGACAGGTCTTTCGGTATAAGCAGAGGGGCACAGATAAAGGTTACAGACATAGACGCCTACAGGGGCTGCCCGAGGCGGTTCTTTATAGAAAAGGTCCTGCAGATATCACCTCCTGACATAAAGGAATACGAACTTGAAGCAGTCACAATAGGCAACATTATGCACAGGATCATGGAGAAGGTCGTAAAGGAGCCCATGGAGAGCCTCGAATATCTCAAGACCAGGGCTGAGAGGATCATAAATGAGGCGATGCATGATATAAAGATCGATGTTTACTGGAAAGACCTCATAAGGGACACCTTCCTCGGAATCCTGCCTGAGATATACCAAAAAGAGATCGAGATACGTACAGAGGACTACATCTCCTCAGAGCTCGAAAGGAATATCGCAGGCGAACCCATAGAGGGCATAAAACTGAAGGGCAAGATAGACCGCTCTGACAAATACAGGAGCAACGGCAATACGGTCAACATAATAGACTACAAGACAGGCGCAGCAAGCCTTAACTGCAAGCAGGTGCTCGAAGGGAAGGAAAACCTCCAGCTCTTTCTTTACGCATCCCTTCTGAAGAACCACGGGTATAATATCGGGAAGGTCGGGATATACTCGCTTAAGGACATTAACATAAAGTGGTGCCCGCCAAGGGCAAGGGGCAAGAGGCAGGGGACAAAGGGCAAGAGGCAGAAGGAGGATAGCGGCAGGACATCCCTCGATGAGTATATTGTCGCATCCCTCAAGTTCCTCGAAGAGGCGGTAAAGGAGATGAGGGATGGCGATTTCAGGGCAGAGCCGCTCAATGACTTTAACTGCAGGACTTGCCATGAGTACTCCCTCTGCCCGCATATTCAGCAGTAAAAAAATAAATTCAACAGAAGGAGGATGAACCATGCAGGTGCTTGTTCTTTACTATTCCAAAGGAGGGCATACCAAAAAGCTCGGCGAGGCTATCGCAAGGGGTGTTGAATCAACAGGCGTGAAGGCAGTGATAAAACCGACTCAGGAGGTGACAAAGGAGGACTTCCTCGAATCAGCAGGCGTCATAGCAGGCTCGCCGGTCTATTTCGGCGTGATGGCTGCAGACATGAAAAGGGTCTTTGACGAATTCGTGAGCACCAGGAAGAAGATGGAGGACAAGGTCGGTGCTGCCTTTGCCACAGGCGCGCATCATACAGGCGGCAAGGAGACGACCATATTGTCTATCCTCCAGTGCATGCTCATTTACGGGATGATAGTTGTCGGAGACCCCATGAGTGCAACAGGTCATTACGGCATAGCGTCTGTCGGTGCGCCTGATGAAAAGGCTGAGCAGGACGGCTTCAAACTCGGGGTCAGGGTTGCAGAACTATGCAAAAAACTTAATCAGGGAAACTGAGCCTTTAATGGTCATGTGACTTCAATGACAGAGAACTACCTGGACATAACAAAGAGCGTGATGATCTCGTCGCCTGCAGGCTCAGGCAAGACAGAGAAGCTTGCGCGGAGGTACATCAGCCTGCTCCGGGACGGCTCTGATGTCGAGAGGATACTCGCCATAACCTTCACAGACAAGGCAGCAGCAGAGATGAAGGAGAGGGTGCTGAATATCCTCCGGAAGGAAGACCCTCTGCTGTTCGAAAAGGTGCGCCTCAGGATGCCGAGGATGAGGATATCGACCATACACTCATTCTGTCTTAAACTTCTGAAGAGGTTCTGCCTTGACCTCGATATTGACCCCTCAATCAGGGTCATGGACAGCTTCAATGCCGGCATCCTTTGGTCAGAGGCTGTATACGAGTCGCTGCTCGAAGACGGCCGGAATGGGGGAAGGCTTTTCTACGAATTAATAAGAGGCCTCGGGATAAAGGGCTGGAACAGGCTTTACAGGCTGCTCGAAGACCTGCACTCAAAGAGGCCGTTGTTGGAGTTCGGGCTTATAAATGACCGGATAAAGTTTGGTGATGAGGGCCCGGACGCAATAACTTCATCTGAGATTTCCGGTATCAGTCATCAGGCATCAGGTTCCGACCCTGAGATATCACGCCTTGAAAAGATGCTGGACCTCTATGAAAAATGCCTGAGGCGCTACAACCGGAAGAAGCTGCTCAAGCACCTCATAGACTATAACGACATTGAGCTTATGGCCTATGACTCAATATCGAAGAACCCTGAATGGCAGAACGTGCTCTACTCCTTTGACGAACATACAGACCATATCCTTGTCGACGAATTTCAGGACACAAGCTCGCTCCAGTGGAAGATAATTGACAAGCTGACAGAGGAATGGCGCTCAGGTATCGGTTCAAAGAGGGATACAGGCATCAAACCTACCATATTCTTCGTGGGTGATGACAAGCAGTCTATATACTCCTTCAGGGGCGCAAATGTCGGCATCTTCAGGAATGCGAGGGAGAGGCTCTATAAATGGCTCGGTGATGAATACCATTTTATCGAGGCAAAAGAAAACTATAGGAGCCTGCCTGCAATTGTCAATTTTGTCAATTCCCTGTTCGAAAAACTGATGCCGCGCGGTCTCTGCGAGGACTCTAAAATAGGCTACGCCCCTTTTGAGGCGACAAGGCAGGGCGATGGAAGGGTAGACCTGAAGGTCATCAGGAGCATCGGCAATATGAAAGAAAACAGGAAGGCTGAGGCGTCCCTCGCGGCACAGACTATAACCAAGCTCCGCGGTAAATACATGCTGCATGAAGACGGGTCAACAAGGCCCTGCGGATATGGCGATATGGCAATCCTCCTTAGAAGCAGGACACACCTCTCTACCTTTGAAGATGCACTAAGGAATAAAGACATACCCTTTGTGGTTGTAAAGGGCATAGGTTTTTATAACGCGCCTGAAGTGGCGATAATGAAGAGCATACTGTTTTTCCTTATCGACCCGTCCGATGATTACAGTCTCGTCAACATACTCCGGTCGCCTCTGTTCTCCCTCGACTACAGGTCTGTCTTAAGCCTCATCAGGGCCGGAGCCTTTTTTGAAGGCGAAAATATGAGGGCATACAGCAAGGACAAGAAACCTTCGTCATTTATTTATCCGGTTCTGAAAAAAATATCAGCAGACGGCGCAACCCCCGGCCCGGCTCAGGGAAGACTATGGGACGAAAAAAACAGAGACCTGGATATCGATAAAGTGAAGTCAATCGGAGGCTCAATAAGTTCATGGCTCGAAATGTCAGGGGAGACTTCTTATTCCATTATCCTCGAGACAATACTCAACAAGACAGGCGCCTGGCAGTTCTTCCATGAAAGACAGCGGCATCTGAACGTAAAAAAATTCATAAGGCTGATCGAGGAGTTCGAGGCGAACGGGCTTTCAGGGCTCGAAATAAGGGATAAGGTCATCAAGTCAGAGGGGTCTGATGAGCCAAAGGCGAATGTGAATACAGAGGGCATGGACGCAGTCAGGATACTCACAATACACGCGGCAAAAGGGCTGCAGTTTCCTATGGTCTTTGTCCCGTTCCTCGATGATGAGAACAAGGCAAAGGCCTCCGGCAGCATTGTGCTGGAAGAGGAAGGTGAAAATATAATTGTAGCTTATGAGGATGATTCAGGCATCAGGAAGGACCTGCCGGTTTTCAAGAAACACAAGGACAGAGTGCTCGACGAGGAAAAGAGGTTGTTTTATGTTGCAGCCACAAGGGCTATGGATTATCTCTGCATGTCAGGCGTTATAAAGGACAAGCCCTCAGGCAGATTAGGCGACCTTTATGAGGTCTATGGTCTTGATACGGAAAAAGGCGAATCAAAGCAGGCCCTGCCTTTCAGTTTCGAGGTATTCGGAAATGAGAGTCCGGAGATATCAGGAGCAATAACAGCCAACACACCGATAGATAAACATATTACCGGTTCAAGGGCAGCCTGTCCTGCAAAACCGTTTTTTTATCAGGATCTCCCCCAATTTATTGATCCTATATTCAAGGACTACAGGCCTTCAGCCTTCTGGCTCGATGTCACTGAAGAGATAGACTCTGTGAGGAAAAAACACGGGGAAGGCTGGGTCATACTTGGGAGGGCCTTCCACAGGCTCTTTGAGGGCATATCAAAATCCGTAATAGACATGAAAAACCTCGAGACAAAGATAATTGAGATACTCAGGAACGAGACCGCCTCAGACAGGGATGTCTTAACGATGAGAGATACGGTTCTGCCGGTAATGGAGAGACTCGACAGGTCAGGCCTCTTGAATGAGATAATCCTCCCACACGAAGGCTCATTCGTTGAATTACCCTTTATACTCCAGAGGGGCAAGAGGGTCTATAAGGGCAGGATCGACAGGGTCGTAATCAGAGACGGCATCGCAAATATCTACGATTATAAGACATACCCTCTGCAGGCCGCTGAGATACCCGGACTTATCAGGAGATACTCATTCCAGATGGAGATATACAAGGAGGCTGTCGAAAGGCTGTTCAGGGTAAGTACAATCGCCTACCTCTTCCTGACGCACGAGCCGGAGCTTATCAGAATAAACTGACCTTACCTGAGGGTGAAGGCCTCGTCCTCCCTAACTATCTCGCTGATAGTCAGGCTGTTGGACTTATCAAGCCTCTTGAGTCGCCTGATAGAGAAGAAGAGCGTTATGGCAAGCGCTCCAAAGCCGGTTATGACCTCCATCGATTGCAGAGAAAAATACCCTCCGATAAAACTGCCGGCAACCGCACCTGCAATCAGGGAAACCATGGGAATTATAAAGGCGAGCAAATAGCCTTTTGTCTGCACATCCTGTTCGAGGCCTACCCTTACATGGTCACCGACAGAAGCGCTGACGGCGTTCCTTGCCTTTAAGAGTCCTGCATTGCCTGACGGCTTGCAGAGCCCGAGCTTCCCGGCCCCGCAACCCTCACAGTGCTTTCCGCCCTGAAGCAGGATAGTAGCAATGTCACCGTCAAGGCGTATTATTGTGCCCAACTCCGGTATTGAAGGCTTCATATCTTATGATATTAGAGAACAGACACGATCTTTTATGATTAATATCATAAGCCACAACCAGGATATACATGCCTACTTCTTTTCCTGGGCCTGCAGTGAAAAATACAATGTCGAGCCGTTCCTGTATATCAGCAACAGAAGAGATTTTTCTCCCTTCTGCACAGCCTCCCTGAAGTCATTCAGGTTATTTACCAACTTACGGTTCACCTCGAGGATGACATCTCCCCTCTGGAGACCTGCCTCAGCAGCCGGACCATTAACATCTATATTTGTAACCACAATGCCCTCTGCCTTCTTCATGCCGAGTTCTTTTGCTATCGCGGGCGTGACCTGCTGCAGGGACATGCCGAGCTGTTTTTCGGCCTCTTTTGGCGCAGCCTCTGCAACAGCCTCATCCTTGAGCTCCTCCACAACCGCAGTTATTTTCTCTTCCTTATTTTCCCTCAGCATCTTAAAGGAGACCTTTTCACCAGGCGACAGGGCAGCGACTGAACGGGGGAGGTCATGAAAGTCCTTGATTACCTTCCCGTCCATCTCGAGGATAATATCACCCCTCTTTAATCCGGCCTTCTCAGCAGGTCCTCCGGCCACAACATTAGAAACGAGCGCGCCTGTAACGTCCTTTAACCCGAATGACTTTGCAAGCTCAGGGGTGACTTCCTGTATCGAGACGCCAAGCCATCCCCTCGTCACCTTGCCCTTCTCCTTAAGCTGGAGCACAACCTCCTTGACGAGATTGACAGGCACTGCAAAGCCTATGCCCTGACCTGATGCAATAATGGCTGTATTTATCCCTATCACCTCACCATGAAAATTCATCAGAGGGCCGCCGCTGTTTCCAGGGTTGATCGAGGCATCGGTCTGTATAAAATCATCATAAGGGCCGGCCCCTATCACACGCCCCTTTGCGCTGACTATGCCTGCAGTTACAGTTGCGGACAACCCGAAGGGATTGCCTATAGCAATAACCGACTCTCCCTCTTTTACGCTGTCCGAGTCCCCGAGAGGCGCCACCGAAAGGCCCTCTGCGCCGTCGATCTTGATGAGCGCTATATCAGTCTTCACGTCCGTCCCTATCACCTTTGCCTGATACTGCTTCTTGTTGTGCAGGATTACGGTAATGTCATTAGCCTTCTGGATCACATGGTTGTTGGTTATGATATAACCTTCTTTGTTGATTATCACACCTGAACCGAGGCCCTTTTTCTTGTACTCCTTCGGCTCGTTTTCCCCATAGAATTTCTTCCAGAAGTCCCCGAAAGGGTCATTTTCGCTGAAAGGGGTGTTCGGCACACCGCCGCTCTTTACTAAATGAGTGACGCTTATATTCACGACTGCAGGCCTCAGCTTTTCTGCAAGTCCTGATACAGTCTCATTGGTCAGAGGGATAGGCTTCTGCGCCTCTGACCCCGGGATTGTCTGCCAGAACTGCGCAGGATAGGCAGAAGCTGCCTGAAGAGAAAGCGCAACAACCACTGCGATTATGACCTTGACAGGTGATAAGGTCCTGATGAAAGATCCGAACATTGTAACCTCCTGACGGCTCCGTATATAGACTATAGTAAATTTATCTAATACTATATTTTAATCGCTCGAAATGAAAAATCTCAAGTCAGGGGTATCAAGGGTTTTTACTCTGCGATTTGTTTAAAGAATCAGATTTCTAATCCTTCATAGGCTTAATAAACATAAAGTAAGTCATTGTCCAGTTGCCGAGGACGATGAAGACCGTAGCCACTATGCTCTGAAGTGACAATGCCGACATACCTGTCAGCGCATGCCCAACAGTTCAGCCGCCTGCGACTGCACCGCCGAAGCCCATCACAAGCCCGCCGCCAAAAACCCTCAAGACCTCCTGAGCCTCCCTCGGTATAGTGAGCTTGAATTCACTTAAACCTTTTGCGCTCATATATGCGCCGACAGGCACGCCGATTACATAAAGCGCACTCCAGGTCACCGCACCTATGCCGAAGAGGTTAAACATAGGGTCAAACGGGGCCTTGCTGTTAGCGGTGAGCGCAAACATCACAAAGTCCGACAGAGGCCCGGAGAATGAGAGCCCCCGCGCCTGTCCTCCCCAGTAATAAGAAGCCCACCAGGCAAGCACAACAATAAGTCCTACAAGCGCACCGCCGAGAGACCACGACCATCCCTTCTTCGGTCCTTTGCCAAAAGGCTTTCCCTTAAGCACGACAGGTATCAATATCGCCGCTATCACAGCAATAAAAACCCATTTCATGCCCGGGCCTCCGGCAATATCCCAAAGAGCAGGCGTCGCAACATCCCCGCCCATTGATACCTTAAAACTCTTCAGTAACTTCATAACCGGCTGGAGCGGGCCATGCATGGTAGAGACGAGTCCTATACCAAAACCCATAGCCGCTACAAACGCAGCGAGCTGTCCCTCTCCCTGCTTGTAGAGTACGCCGCTGCCGCATCCGCCCGCAACTACGATCCCGAGCCCGAAGAGATAACCGCCGACCATCGCTGCTATTGGGGCAAAGGCCTGACGCCTCAGGCCGTCAGGGCCCATGAACCCCAGGTCCTCAATAAGGTTTGCCCCTATTATCGCAATCAGGAGGGCCAGGAGCCATGCCCTTAAAAGTGTCGAATCGTTTACAAAGATCACGTCTCTGAACGCAGAGTTCATTCAATATCTGCCGCGCTGAAGCACAAAACCGAATAAAACACCGACCAGTACGCCGCTTAAGATAACCATGATACTCGCCTGTGGTATACCCTCCATTTAAAACACCTCCTAAATTTGTTTTAAACTTTAAAGATACAACAGAAGGCCTGCTCCCCCCAAAACAGGCTTACCTGAAAATAATGAAAAATACCTGAAATATTTCATATTATACAGAAATGATATTGCATGAACCCATAAAAAAAGATAATAGAAGGATAAGCATCAGAAATTCTCCCAAGAGACCTAATTCAGGGCATCAATTACTGCTGAGGCCACATCCTTCACTCTTATTTCATCGAGACAATCAGGACTCTTGCAGGTCCTTTTATAACAGGGCGAGCACGATATATCCTTTCTTATCACCTTATGGATAGTGCCGTAAGGGCCGGTCCTGACTGGATTGGCAGGGCCGAAGATCGCAACAACAGGGACCCTGAGCCCGGCAGCAATATGCATCGGCCCGCTGTCATTACTCACAACAAGCCTTGCGCCTCTTATTAAACTGATTAAACTCTTAAGGTCTGTCTTCCCTGCAACAGATACTGCATTTCCCTTTGAATGTCCGACAACTGCCTCTGCAAGCTTCATGTCACCCCTGCTGCCGGTCACAACAGCCTTAATCGGCAGCATTGAAGCAAGCCTTCCGAACCTCTCTGCCGGCCATCTGTTTGCAGGCTTCCTTGCACCAGGCACCAGTACAATGTACCTGTCCGGAAGTGACAGGTGACGGGCGACAAGCGACGGGTCAGGCAATGGTGAAAAAGGGAACTGCACATCAGCCGTATCGCAGTCAAGATACCTGGCTATTCTCAGATATCTGTCTACTGCATGAACATCTTTTCCGCCTTCTATTGAGTGCGTATAGAAAAGCGGGCTCCCCTCCCTCGCCTCTTTGAAGCCGATACGCAGAGGCGTATTTGTGGCCTTTGCAATCAATCCGCTCCTCAGAAGCCCCTGAAGGTCGACCACGATACTGAACCTTTCTTCCTTTAATTCATTATAAAGCACTTTCAGTTCTCTTACTGTATGGCGAAGTCTGTTTATCTTCTTCCATTCGTCTTTTTTAATAACCCATAGCTTCTTTATCATCGGATGGCCTTCAAACATCTGTTCAAAACCCTTGGCGACAACCCAGTGTATCTCTGCTTCAGGGAATCTCTTATGGACTGCGTTCAGGAAGGGCAGGCTATGGACAATATCTCCGAGAGAGCTCGGCTTGATGATGAGGATTTTTTTTGGCCTTGCGGGTTTAATTGCTTCCATTACTCTTAGCCTTCAGTCTCCTTGAGTATAAGGTCAACCGCCTCTTTAAGGTCCTTAACAATACAATCAGCATATATTGATTCTTTATGCTGGCCTGTCAGTACCAGTATGGCCTTTGCCCCAACCGCCCTTGCAAGGAGCATATCAGCCTCCTTATCGCCTACAACATATGAGCGTCTCAGATCTATTTTGTGGCCTGTCCTTGCCCTTAAGAGCATTCCAGGCTCGGGTTTCCTGCATGAGCAATGGTCTTCCGGGTCATGGGCACAGTAATAAAAATCATCAAAACCATACCTGTCAATAAAGACTCTGTTCAGATCCCTCACAAACCCTTCATCAACAATCCCCTTTTTTATACCCGACTGGTTTGTAACACCTATCAGGCTAAACCCTCTCTCTTTTAACGCCTTTACTGACTCTGTCTCAGGGAATATCTCAAAATCCTTCCAGTCACTCAGATAGTGGGCGTCCCGGCATAATGTCCCGTCCCTGTCAAAGAATACAGCAGGCTTTACAGGCAGCAGGCCCTTTAGCGCATGATAAACATCATCAGTCGTTATAGCATACATGCACCTCAGGTCATTTTCCTTGCAGATGCGCTCAAAACACGGGCTGCATGAAAGGCCGGAGTTGAGGACAATACTGCCCTCGCCGGCAGGACCTGTCAGCCGGGGGTCGGTAGAGCCGAATATCGCAACAAGCGGCGTTCCAACAGCATAAGCAATATGCATCGGACCTGAGTCATTCGACAGGAATATATCGCATTCTGATATCAGGGATATGAGTTCCCTGAGGGTGGTCTTGCCGGCGAGGTTTAGAAGTTCGGAGTTCGGAGTTATGAGTTCGGAGTAGTGATCATTGCCCTTTGCCCAGTGCCTATCGACTATTGCCTCTGTTCTTCCCCTTTCAGCGTGTCTGCATATCTGTTCGGCAATTCCTTCTTCTGACTTGCCGCCAAAAACGACCACACTCCCGCCTGTACCCCTCATAAACCAGTTCGCTATCTCTACAAACCTCTCAGGAACCCATCTCTTTGCAGGGCCGTATGCAGCTCCCGGGTTTATTCCGAGAACAGGTCTTTTAAGAGCCGACAACCTCTGCCTTGCTGCCATCCGCTCATCAGGGGAGAGGAATATCCATGGCCGGGTCTCATGAGGGCTGAGGGCTGAGGGCTGAGGGCTGAGGGCTGATACAAGATTGAGAAAATAGTCTATATGATGGATCTTTCTGTCCTCGTTGTTGAAAGGCACTGCCTTTGTGAGCAGGGGACCCCTGCCGTCCCTGTTATAACCTATTCTTTCAGGGATGCCGGCAAGAAAGGCCGTCAGGGCTGCATCAAAGGCATTCTGCAAAAGCACTGCCTTTGAAAAACCTATCCTCCTCAGCTTATAAGCAAGCCTTATTTTTCCAAAAAAACCCTTATGCTCTTTTTCATAGAAAATAATTTCATATATATCAGGGTTCTTTTCAAAAACAGGGGCAACAGAAGGTTTCACAAGAAGGCTCAAACTTGATTCTGGAAATGCCTTTTTCAATGCCCTTAAAGAAGGCATTGACATAACAGCATCGCCTATCCAGTTAACACCCCTTACGAGAATGTTTTCGCCCATGGTCTAATTTAACACAAAAAGAGTGCCTGATTGCGCCGATCAGAGCATTCTGCAGGTGACTCTTGAACTATAGTAACATATTGTCGTTATCGAACAACTTGCCTCTAGAACCGTTCTCCCAGGACGTCCAAGAACAAAGAGATTAAGGATCCTGATTAATTTTGGACAAAAACAAAGAAATATCGGACAAATGTGAAGGAAAATTCTGGAAAGATATCATCTGGAAAGATATCATAAGGTTAATAAGAGACTGAACCCTCTCACTTCGAAACGTACACAGGGTTTTTTAGATGACCAAGTACAGGAAGAGGATTGAGACAATAAGGTCTCGGTTTAACCATTTATCCAGAAACAGGAGGATGCATATGAAGAAGATTATAGATTTACTTTGTTGTAAAATGATACTTCTTCTATTAGCCAATGCTGTTTTCGCAGGGGAGAAGGTCTTTTTCTATCATGAGGACGGTGACCGGCAGAGTGAAGCGGTGGCGGAAGGGAGATACGGTACAGAGATGGGCTATTGCAGCCCTCTTAAGGGCAGAGAAGAGGTTCAGGAGGATAAAAAGGTATCGGGAAATCCCACAACTGCTCACTGCTCTGCAACAAAAATCAATTGACAGAAAGGAGGTCGCTGCTTTAGGATATATATGGCAGAGCCCTTCTTGCTTCAACTTTAAGAAGGGACCTTGTCCCTTCTTAAAGTGCAGTAGATTATGAATATTGAACTGTTTAAAACATTTATTGTCGTTACAAG
>CAKKPH010000006.1 GCA_919901585.1 Thermodesulfovibrionales bacterium
TTCGAAGATGATGGCAAGGTGAATAAGTTAACTAATTCATCAACGTCCCCTAAGCTTGTTAAGCCATTGGATGCAGGGCAGAGGCTTGACGCGTTTATTGCAATGCAGACGGGTATCACTCGCTCACAGATTCAAAAATTAATAGAACAGGGCGATGTTTTAGTCAACAGCAGGCAGTCGAGCCAAAATTACAGGGTGAAGGCCGGAGATGCGGTCAGCATAAGGCAACCTGAAAAGCCTGCAGAAGGTTTGCTCCCTGAAGCAATACCGATAGAAGTACTCTATATTGATGATTATCTCATTGTTGTCAACAAGCCTGCCGGAATGGTCTTGTATCCCTCAGCAGGACATTATAGCGGCACTCTGATGAATGCCCTTGCATATCACTGCAAAAAACTCGCTTCAATCGGCGGCCCGCTCAGGCCGGGGGTAGTGCACAGGCTTGACAGGGACACATCAGGAGTTATGGTGGTCGCCCTTGACGACAGGGCATATTATAACCTCGTTGAACAGTTCAGGGAGAGGAAAATAAAAAGAAAATATAAAACGTTGGTTTATGGGAATCTCAAGGACGATTCAGGCGAGATAACAAGCCTCATCGGACGCTCCGAAGCGGACAGAAAAAAGATGTCAACGAAGGTCAGGAGGGGCAAGGAGGCTGTCACGCGTTGGCGGTCGATAAAACGGTTTGGCTGCGCAACGCTCGTTGAGGCGCACCTCGGCACAGGGAGAACACACCAGATAAGGGTCCATTTTGCATCCATAGGCCATCCTGTTCTGGGCGACAGGACATACGGCAAAAAAACAACAATAGATATTAACAATAAGAGGGTTGTATTCCCGCGCCAGATGCTCCATGCAGAACTGTTAGGCTTTATACACCCAATAACAAAAGAGCATCTTGAGTTATCAAGCCCCTTGCCGGACGATATGAAAGAGGTGATGTCGGTCTTTGACTAAAGAACCATAAAATATGGCTATAATAGGGTGCATTGAGGTCTAACTTTGAGGAGGGTTTGAATTATGGCTGAAGTCGAAATTCCAAACACCGAAGAACTTGAAGAGATAAGGAGCAAGGCGTTTACAAAACGTATAGCGCTTGTAACTGCGATTTTTGCAGTTATCCTTGCAATAGCATCCTTGGGCGGAAGCAATGCCACAAAGGAAATGCTTCTTGCCCAGCAACAATCAAGCGACCAGTGGGCTTTTTATCAGGCCAAGGTGATCCGTGAGCATCTGTATAAGAGCCAGAAAGTGAGGCTGGAAGCTGACCTTGCCGAAAGAGGCAGTTCAATGAAACCGGAGGCCCGGAAACACTATGAGTCGCTGCTGAAGAAGCTGGAAGAGGAAGAGGCCCGCTATAGTACAGAAAAAAAAGAGATTGAAAGAGAGGCTAAGAAACTTGAACATGAGCGCGATATAAACAGGCAGAGGGACCCCTATTTTGATTATGCTGAAGTCCTCCTTCAGATATCGATTGTCATGGCATCGGTTTCGATTCTTGCTGTCTCAAGACCGATGTTCTATTTTGCCGTTTTTGTGGCATTAATCGGAGCTGTCCTAACGATAAATGGTTATATGCTGGTCTTCAGACTCCCATCTTTGCATTAAACCTTTTAAAGGGGTATTGATATGAGAAGGTACAAGGCTGTTGTTTTTATCATATTTCTGCTAATTCTGCCGATTTGTTCAGCCTACAGCGGACAGACCGGGATAAGGATACTTTATCTAAACGATTTCCATGGTTTTGCAGAGCCTTATAAGCCGTATGGTTCGGATGAGATGCGTGGGGGCATAGCATATCTTGCGGTAAAGGCAGACAAACTCCGCAATGAAAAACCCTCCCTGTTCCTTTCAGGAGGAGATATGATTCAGGGAGATAACTGGGCAAACCTCTTTCAGGGCGAATCCGTTATCGAGCTTATGAATATAATGAGATTTGATGCAATGGTTGCAGGGAACCACGAATTCGATTTTGGCCAGGAGGTCCTCAAGAGAAGAATCTCAGAAGCCCGGTTCGCTGTGCTGGGTGCCAATGTTGAGGGCATAGATACACTTAAACCGTATATTATTAAGGACTTAAATGGTATTAAGGTAGGTGTTATCGGTGTTGTAACTGAAGACACTGCTTTATCAACCCATCCAAAGAATGTCTCGGGACTGAGATTCCTGACGGCAAAAGAGACTGTCGGAAGATACGTCAGGGAGCTTAAAGACAAAACGGATATGTTGGTAGTCCTTTCACATAGAGGCTTCTTGGCTGACAGGGCGCTTGCCGAGCAGGTTGACGGCATAGATGTAATAGTAGGCGGGCATTCACATACTAAGGTCGAACAGCCTGTAACTGTGGGGAAAACAGTAATAGTACAGGCATGGGAGCATGCAAAGGCGCTCGGTGTCCTGGACATTACATTTGAGGGCGGGAAGATAATAAAAGTTGAGGGGCATCTGGAAGAGGTCAGGCCTGAAGCAGGAAAGGAGGACAGGATTGTTCAGCCAATAGTAGAGAAGTACAGGCAGAAAATTGACATGGCTTTGAACGATAAGCTGGGATATGCAGCTTTAGACCTCGACGGAGAAAATGTAAGGACTAGGGAAACCAATATGGGAGACCTTGTTGCGGATATTGTGAGATATGCTTCAAGTGCGGATATTGCCATAATAAATGGCGGAGGCATAAGGACAGGCATCAAAAAAGGTGACATAAGACTTAAGGACATATATTCAGTTCTGCCATTTGATAACTATATTGTAGCTATCAAACTTGCCGGCAGACAGATAAGGGAATCACTGGAGCACGGAGTATCAGCCATAGAGGAGGGCGCCGGCAGGTTCCCTCAGGTATCAGGCATTTCCTTTAAGTATTCAAGGTCATCTCCTGCAGGTTCGAGGGTTACGGAAATTCTCATTAATGGCGAGCCGTTAGATTCAGGCAGGGATTATGTTGTCGCAACCAATGACTTTCTCGCTGCCGGCGGGGATGGCTATAAAGCTTTTGGAGAAGCAGTCAGGGCCTCAAGGGGCTTTGAGATCATTGGCGGCATGATGAAGGGGGAAATGCTTGTATATATCAATTCCGGGACATGGCTCAGGGATGTGGTGGCGGACTATATAAGAGAAAAGAAAATTATTGCTCCAGTAGTGGACGGCAGGATAGCTGAGGTTCGGTGAGCATGAGAGTATATGTTAATGACAGGGCCGTTGATTTGCTTCCAGGCATGACGGTGAGACATGCCTTGATTAGTGCAGGCATGCTCAAGGACCTCGAAACCGGCAAGAAAGCCTATGACAAATGGGGCAATGAGACCGGCATGGATGGTGCTGTGAATGACGGCACAAGGATATATGTGAGGCAGGGCAGTTCAGATTAAGTGAGGTTACCATTTTATCCCCTTGGCCTTTAAAAACTCCTGACTGCGCTGGTCTCCTAATCTGGCTGCCTGCTGAAAATCCCGAATCGCCTCTTTGTTCTTACCAATCTTCAGATAGACTGACCCCCGTCTTCCATAGAGTTCATAGCTGTCCGGATTGGCCGTTATGCCCTGAGAGAAATTCTCTATAGCCTTCTGGAAATCGTTCTGGGCAAAATAAACAGCAGCCCTGTAGTTGTATCCTTTTGGTTCTTTAGGGTTTATTTCAATAGCCTTTGTGCTATCCTGTATTGCCTCGTGAAATTTTCCAAGCTTCGTATAAGCAGCCGAACGTTCGAGATATGCCATGTAAACTGCTGATATTATTAAGGGTTTATAAAGTTCGATATCAAGATTATCTCCTATGTCTTCAGTTTTTAAAGTAGTTGTGTCAGAATTATAGGGAAAATAGACTTTTGAAGCAAGATTTATAAAAGTATCCAAATCTCTAATAGTTTGTTTGTAGTCCCCTAATTTAGAATATGCTATAGCCCGCCTGTAATATGCCTTTAGAGAATCCT
>CAKKPH010000007.1 GCA_919901585.1 Thermodesulfovibrionales bacterium
AAGAGGCCGTTAAGAAGAATGAACAGGATAATAAGGACTATGTTTGACCACATAATCCCTGTTATAGGCTTACTGACAGGATATTCCTGACGATATCAGGATTGTTAGCAATCAGCCTAAGCTCATCGTCTGTCAGCGGTTTTTGTGTATGCAGGTTTGCATACTGCACAAGTTCGAGGACCTTCCTTGCCTCATTGTCGTCATGGAAGTGAATGCCGAGATTGTCATAGACGTACCTGAAGCCCTTGATGCCACCGTATTCGCCGGTTGTTATTATCCTGCCTGTCTCGAGGAGTTCAGGCTCTCCCCTGCCTACATCCTCCGGGTCATAGAGCTCGTAATTCCTCCTGTCTTTTAAAGCACCGTCTGCGTGAATGCCTGATTCATGCGCAAAGGCATTGGCACCAACTCCGGGCTGGTTGATAGGGATTGGCAGGTTGAAGGCATAGGATGCATACCTTGCTATCTTCCACACCTTTTTTAGATCCACATGCTCATCGAGAGGCACCTTGTTCTTGAGGCCATGAGAAAACTTAAGGGCGAGGATTGTCGAGACGAGGTCACAGTTGCCTGCACGTTCGCCATAGCCGTTTATTGTAGTGTTGATATAAGAGTCAACATTGCTTTCAACTGCACCCTGTGCGCCTGCGACAGAGACGGCTTCTGCCATGCCGAGGTCATTGTGGCAGTGCATCTCGATAGGGAACCTGGTTGCGAGCGCGAGTGCCTTTATCCTTTCGTATATGGTGATAGGGTCGTCGGCTCCGAGTGTATCGCAATACCTGAAGCGGTCAGCGCCGGCCTCTTTGCCTGCAATTATGAAGTCTATCAGCCTATCGAGTTCAGTCCTGGAGGCATCCTCAGCATTGACGCCTACTGTCTCGGCCCCAAGCCCTCTGGCGAGCTTTACCGATTTCATAAGGGAATCGATTATGTCTTTCCATGACTTCTTGCCCTGAAATTTCCCTGCGAGCATGATGTCAGAAGTCGACATAGAGATGTTGAGATGCCTTATCTCAGGACAGTTCTTAAAGGTAAGCTCAATGTCTTCCGGGACTGCCCTGCACCAGCCTTCGAGGTGAAGCCTTTTTATCACTCCGGCCTTGGCAAGCTCGAGGTTCCCGTTTATATAGTTCATTTCGTGCTTTAGTGTGGGGAACCCTATCTCACTCTGATAAACTCCCATTTCGTCGAGATAGATGTTCAGCATCGTCTTCGACAGTTTCGGCAGAAGTATCCTCGATGTCTGGACTCCATCCCTGTTGGTCACATCAATAAGGTAAACCTTACCCTTCATAAGAGATTAATTCCCCCTTTCCTGATTTATGCTCTTATATTATAATCAAAAACAGGTATTATATTGCAAATTAATATCACTCCCCCTTGTCAGGGGTGGAGCACAAATAGTAAAATGACTGGAAAATAAGGGAAGGTCTCTGGTAAAATTATAGCCGTCTTTTTTGGGAGGTATTACTTATGAAATTAAAGGGTCAGGTAGCCCTCATTACCGGCGCTGCAAGGGGGATAGGAAGCTCTATAGCAGAAGGGCTTGCAGGATGCGGTGCAGATGTAGTTATAGCAGACATAAACCACAGTGATGCCTCTGAGACTGCTAAGAGGTTAGGCCTTAGCGGTGTAAAGACTATGGCTGTCAGGCTTAATGTCTCTGACGCCGGCGAGGTCGCAAAGGCGTTTGAGGATATTATTAAAGAGTTCGGAAGGCTCGACATACTCGTAAACAATGCAGGCATAACAAGAGATAACCTCCTCCTAAGGATGAAAGAGGAAGACTGGGATGCTGTAATAGGGGTCAACCTCAAGGGTGTGTTCCTCTGCTCTAAGGAGGCGGTTAAGGTAATGTCGAAGCAGAGATTCGGCAGGATTGTTAATATAGCATCAGTAGTCGCATTTATGGGAAATCAGGGGCAGGCCAACTACAGTGCTTCAAAGGCAGGCATTGTCGGTCTCACAAAGACAATAGCAAAAGAGTATGCGAGCAGGAACATAACATCAAATGCAGTTGCGCCGGGCTTTATTACTACTGCGATGACCGACGCCCTTCCTGAAAATGTAAAGGAGGAGATGAGAAAGGCTATACCCCTCGGAAGGTTTGGTGCGCCTGAAGACGTTGCCAATGCAGTTTTATTCCTTGTATCTCCTGAGGCCGGCTATATAACCTGACAGGTGATTCATATAAATGGCGGCATGTATATGTAGAATATGAGAAGGGCTGCTTCTTTGCTCTACATTATTTTTAGTATTTAAGACCTTAATAAGTAAATAAAAAAACGGAGGTGAGATCATGATTGAAGAAAAAATAACGGAGATTATCGCCAAGCAGCTCGGTGTTAATGCATCTGAGGTTACGCCTGAGGCATCGTTTGTTGAGGACCTCGGTGCTGATTCGCTTGATACAGTCGAGCTTGTCATGGCCTTTGAGGAGTCCTTTAACATCGAGATACCAGATGAGGATGCTGAGAAGATAACAAAGGTCAAGGACGCAATTGATTATATAAAGAACAAACAGGCATAAGACAGGTGAGCATAACAGAAAAACGCAGGGTTGTTGTAACAGGGATGGGGCTTATTACGCCCGTCGGCATTGGTATGGGGGCATCCTGGGATGCCCTTATACATGGAAGGTCTGGAATCTGCAGTATTACCACATTTGATGCCTCCGCATTGCCCGTCCGGATAGCAGGTGAGGTCAAGGGTTTTGATCCTTCTCTTTACGTTGAGCAGAAAGAGATAAAAAAGATGGATAAGTTCATTCATTATGCTATGGCTGCAGCAACCATGGCGATGGAGGACTCCGGATTTAAGATTACTGACGAGAATTGCGGGAGGGCAGGAGTCATCATCGGCTCAGGCATGGGCGGGCTTCCGGCTATAGAGCATTACCACAAGACATATCTCGAAAAGGGGTACAGGAGGATAACTCCTTTCTTTATACCGATGCTTATAATCAATCTTGCGTCAGGAAATGTTTCTATAAAGTTCGGTGCAAAGGGCCCTAGCAGCGCTGTTGCCACTGCCTGCGCAACAGGGAGCCATTCCATCGGAGATGCCTTTAAGACCATCCAGAGGGGCGATGCCGATATGATGATCGCAGGCGGGACAGAGTCTGTTATAACCCCTATGGCTGTCGGAGGCTTTGCTGTCATGAAGGCTTTGTCCACAAGGAACGACGATCCGGAGCGTGCGAGCAGGCCGTTTGACAGGGACAGGGACGGTTTTGTGATTGGCGAAGGAGCAGGCATAATGATACTCGAGTCCCTCGATAGCGCAATAAAGAGGAATGCCCGCATATATGCAGAAATCACCGGTTACGGTATGTCGAGCGATGCCTTCCATATAACATCTCCTGCCCCTGGAGGCGAAGGTGCAGCACAATGCATGACTATGGCGTTAAAGGATGCAGGTATCGGGCCTGAAGCCGTCGATTATATTAATGCACACGGGACTTCCACGAAATACGGTGATGAGCTCGAAACAGCAGCGATAAAAAAGGTGTTCAGAGAGCATGCATACAAGCTCTGTGTTAGCTCAACAAAATCTATGACAGGTCATCTCCTCGGTGCGGCAGGAGGTGTCGAGGCAGTCATAACCGTGCTCAGCTTAGTTAACAATACTGTGCCCCCGACTGTTAACCTCGAAAATCCCGATGACGATTGCGACCTCGATTATGTTCCGAACAAGTCAAGGGCAGTCGAAGTCAATAACGCAATATCGAACTCATTCGGATTTGGCGGGACAAATGCTTGTCTCTTATTCAAAAAATTTAGAGATTCTTGAAAAGGCTATAGGCTATTCATTCAACGACAAGGGGCTATTGACCGAGGCCCTGACCCACAGGTCGTTCTATCATGAAAACCGTGATGTTGCTTCTTCCTATAATGAGCGTCTTGAATTCCTCGGTGATTCTGTGCTCGGGCTTGTTATTGTAGAGGATATCTTCAATTATGCCTCCAAACTTACAGAATCGGTTATGGCAAAGATAAAGTCATATCTTGTAAGGGGTGAGGTGCTTTCTGAGATCGCAAATGAGATCTCACTCGGAGAATATCTTAGGCTCGGGAAGGGCGAAGAAGATACAGGGGGAAGGCGCAAAAAGTCGATTCTCGCAGATGCCATGGAGGCTGTCTTCGGCGCAGTTTATCTCGACAGCGGATATGCGACTGCAAGGGAAGTCATTATCGGGCTTTTCAGGGGCAAGATATCCAATGTTATAACATCAGGCCAGTATCATGATTACAAGACAGAGCTGCAGGAGATGAGCCAGACGCTTTTCGGAGTCCTGCCTGAATACAAGGTCACCGGACAGGAGGGGGATGAGCACAGGAAGACATACACGGTTGATGTCGTTATATCAGACGAGAAATTCGGCAGGGGCATGGGCAGGTCCAAAAAAGAGGCTGAGACAAAGGCAGCCGGAGAAGCGATCAGAAAAATAACAGAAAGGAGCTACAGGCAATAATATGGTTATAGATCCTTCTCTATTATTACGCTGGCAATGCCGTAATCCTTTTCATGGCTCAGGCTGAGATGCGCACGGTGAACAGAATTTTCCCTGAAAAACTCTTCCAATTTCCCCTTTGCCTTTATGGCAGGTTTGCCGTTTTCATTGTTTATGACTTCAATATCAGTAAGCGGAATTGATGTTTTTCCGCCGATTGCTTTTATCAGGGCCTCTTTTGCAGCAAACCTTACGGAAAGTGAGGTATAAGGATAGCTTTTTTCATAGCAGTAGTTGATCTCGGTCTCTGTGAATACCCTTCTGAGGAACTTCTCTCCCCACTTATCCACAGCCTGCTTCATCCGTTCTATATCTTCTTTTTTCAATAAATCCGAAAACGGACCTGTTTCGGGTAAGAT
>CAKKPH010000008.1 GCA_919901585.1 Thermodesulfovibrionales bacterium
AAAGACAAAATCTTTGACCCGTTCTTCACAACAAAAGGCGATGGAACAGGTCTCGGACTCAGCATTGTGTATAATATAATCAATCTCCATAACGGAGATGTCAGTTTTGAGAGCAATGTTGAAGGTACAACCTTCAACATTAAAATCCCTTTAAATGTATGAATAAAATACTTGTTGTTGACGACCAAAAGACTGTCTGTTATTCACTCCAGAGATTCCTACAATCCGAAGGCTACGATGTGCTGACAGCCTCAAGCGGCGAAGAAGCCCTGAAGACTATCAATAAAGCACAGCCCTGTCTTGTTGTGATGGATGTAAGGATGCCGGAGATGGACGGCATAGAAGCGCTGAAAAAGATAAAGGAAATGCATCCGAAGGTTCAGGTGATAATGATGACGGCCTTCAGCACTACCGAAAAGGCGATAGAGGCAACTAAACTTGGAGCTTACGAATATATAATCAAGCCCTTTGACAACAATGAACTCCTGAACTGCATTAAGAATGCCCTCAAGGCAAAGGAGATGATGGAAGGGTTGGTTTTCTTTAAAGAGCATGATGAATATGCATCAGGGGAGAGAATCATAGGGAAAAGCCCTAAAATGTTTGAGATTTATAAACAGATAGGCCGCGTAGCGCCGACAGATACGACAGTTCTTATAACAGGAGAAAGCGGCACAGGCAAGGAGTTAATCGCAAGGGCAATCTACCACCATAGTAAAAGGGCTGATAAACTGTTTTTAGCAATAAATTGTGCGGCAATCCCCGAGCAACTGCTTGAGTCTGAGCTTTTCGGCCATGAGCGGGGAGCTTTTACGGGAGCGGATTTCAAACGGATAGGAAAAATTGAGCAATATTCAGGCGGGACAATATTCCTTGATGAGATCGGAGACATGTCCTTGCAGTTGCAGTCAAAGCTATTGCGTGTCTTGCAGGACGGAACTTTTCAGAGACTCGGAGGCACAGAGACAATCAGGACGGATGTGAGGATAATCGCTGCTACAAACAAAGACCTTGACGCGATGGTCAAAAAGGGAGCCTTCAGGGAAGACCTTTATTACCGCTTGAATGTGGTCAGGATTGAAATTCCTCCTTTAAGGGAAAGAACTGAGGATATTGCAGAGCTTGTTACATACTTTATCCGAAAGTACAACAAAAAATTAGGCAAGGACATAAAAGGCATAACTGCCGAGGCGATTAAGAAACTGGAAGAATATACATGGCTGGGCAATGTGAGGGAGTTGGAGAATACCATTCAAAAGGCAATGGTCTTCTGCAATGCCGATTATCTCTCTGTGGAATGCTGCGAAGGCAGGCACATGGAAAAGGATATCTGCAAAACCGTTGACGAAGCGATTAAAAACCTTGTGGATTTGGCATTCAAGGACAACTGTCAGGGAAAATTTCAGGATATTTTAAGCACGATAGAAGAGCGTATGGTAAAAAGGGCCATAGAACTCACAAAGGGCAATCAGGTGCACGCAGCGAGGCTTATGGGGATATCGAGGAATACCCTAAGGAAAAAGTTAGAAGAAACCAATGAATAGGCTGTACATAATTTCAACCACGCTTTCTTATCTTTTTCTGGGTGAAAATATCAGTTTCAAGATGAGTCAAACAAAATTTGATTAATTTTGTTCTTTTATTAACATTCAATTTGCACATAATTGATCGCACATGATTCTTGACAGTGTGGATGCTGATGTGAAGCTCAGCGGCAGTTTCCCTATCAGTCATTCCCTTTGTCAAATAAACTAAAACCTCTTTTTCTCTCTCAGATAATACATTAAAAATAACAGGTTCACACTCAGATGCAGGGTCAATTTTTAAGTTGCTTAATTGTGAATTCGCCACATCCACAGCACAGAGTATATTAGATATAACCTGTCTATCTGTTATTTTCCCGATATTTCTAACCAGCAACACCCTCCCTTCCCGAGTTCTGGATGGTGGGAATATATGAAATATGTAAGACTTTTTATTGCCGTGTACCGTGACATCAAAAGGGGTGGGGTTCTTGAGGGCTTTAAGTGTGGTAAATATTACGTTATGGAGTTTTTCTGAAGGTATGTCGCGGGGTATGCCGGCATCCTCAACAAATCCATGCTTCATATCCAGCCAAACAATTGATTTGAGGGAGTACGATTTCCTGAAGAAATCAATAGTCAAGTCCAGATAATTTTCTATCTTTCTGCTATTTATCATAGAGCGGAAGAACCCTAACCCCATGTTATAACAGATGCACATATTGTTCGGACTATGACTACATAATGGCTTCATGGTCAGAACTACAAAGACCTTTCTATCTCCCATTTTTACAGATTCCATACTGCACAAGACAGGAACCAAAGACCCATCCCCCCTTTTAAGAAGCCACAAACCAGACTCATTATTGGTCAGGTAAATGTCTATGACATCCCAGCAACAAAGATGATTACAATCTGGGGAAACAGACGGTATCATTAAAAAATCGCATTCGCACTGTTCTTTTATCAGGTCAGACCTTCCTATCAAATCTTCAAAGGATTTTGTTGCAAAGATGATCTGTTTATTTCTGTTTATAAATAGCATCGGTTCTGCTACCTCGCGAACTATATCGCCTATAATGGTTTCTTCGTTCACTTTTACAGCTCCCCTTGCAAATAATTTCAATCTGATAGCACCTTTGTGCTATTCAAAGAAGAAAGACAAAACGACTCAAAGTCGTCTTGTTGTTTATTTAACATTATGATAAATCTATAAAGTAAGTTTATAAAGTAAGTTTATAGAAAAATTTCTCAAAATGAAAGGGGAAATAAAGGGGGAATAATAATGAAGGCGCTGGATCTTGGAAGAAGGGACTTTATTAAAGGCTCTTTGTCTGCAGGTGCTGCTGCTGTCTTGGGTGCAGGAGTACTCCAGTCCGGGGAAGTTCTATCAGAGGAAATAGAAAGGCACAGTATTCACACTTAGGTTATGAACTAAATATTACAAATCTTAACAGAAAGGAGGCGATAAGCTATGTTCAGCAAAATGAAGAGAGGGAAGAGAAATATGGGCCTTTGTTTGTGGATTGTCGTCCTGCTTCTTATTACATGGCTTGCTACTGATGCAACAAGCGAGCAGGTAGGCTATGGAATGGCAAAGTACCATCAAGTCCATATCAAGGCAGGCATACACTGTGAGTACTGCCATGTGGACCCTTACAAGCCGACTGGTTGGGTAGAGGTAGATAAAAAAGGGATACACATTGCGACGGGACCTACAAACAGCAAGCGTGTCCTCGATAAACAGAAATGTCTGGAGTGCCATAGATGGGGGCAGAAGGCATTGTACAGCGGCGAGCAGGCTGGAGCAGGTGACCTTTATAAAAAATAATGGAGACATTATATAGTGTGCGGAGGAGCGTCAGACTTAAGGGATAAATGGAAGGAGATGAATAAAGAAGAACAAACAATACTTGCAAGTAAAATAGGAGACAACAATATGTCTAAAAAGTACGGCTTTGTCATAGACCTGAGAAAATGTACCGGATGTTACGGCTGTCAATCAAGCTGCAAGATGGAAAACAAGGTCCCTATGGGTGTAAATAGGGCAACGGTCTTTATTAAAGATGCCGGAACCTTTCCTGAAAATAAAAGGTTCTTTCTTCCAGTACTATGCAATCACTGTGAGAATCCCTCATGTATAAAGGCATGCCCTGTGCCTGGTGCAACGTTTAAGAGGGCCGACGGTACTGTTCTTGTAGATCACGATAAGTGTGTAGGCTGCGGCTACTGTGCTGCTGCGTGCCCCTATGGTGCGCGTTTTATGAATCCGGCGACAGGAAAGGCGGATAAATGCACGTGGTGCGTGCACAGGCTTGACGCAGGTTTGGAAGAGCCTGCGTGTGTGAGAAACTGCAAGGGCAGTGCAAGGTATTTTGGGGATTTGAATAACCCTGACAGTAGTGTCTCACGGCTTATAGCTGAAAGCAAGGACAGGATTAAGGTACGTAAAGAGGAATTCGGTACAAAACCACAGGCGTTCTATATTATTGATAACAGAACTAAACTCGATGTCGAGTAAGGGGGGATAATGATGGCGAAAATTTCGAGACGTAATTTTATAAAGTTTTCTTCTGCTGTAGCTGCTGCAGCTGCATTAGGAATCGATGAATTAGACGCTTTTCTTGTAAACCTTAAGCTTCAATCGGGTAATGAAAAGGATGTAGAGGGCAGGTTTCCAGGGTATGATGTGAAATATACCTATGATTCCTATTGCCCCAGTGAATGCGGACTGGAGGTCTGGACCAAGGGCGGCAAGGTAGAGAAGATTTACGGTAACTATGCAGACCCTTACAACCACGGCAAGATGTGCGGAAAGGGTCCATTAGGGTGCGGTCTCGTATACTCTACAGGCAGGATTCTACATCCGATGATGAGGGTAGGAAAACGCGGTGAGGGAAAGTTCAAGAGGGTAAGCTGGGATGAGGCATTGAATCATATAACCAAAAAGATTGTGGAGATTAAAAAGAAATATGGCGGCGGCGAGTCTATTATTGTAGACACAGGTGACATGACAGACACGCAGCCATACTATCGGATGGCATATGGCGCAATTGGTTCGCCGCACCCGGTTGAGCATGGCAGCATCTGTGATACACCAAGGAGGTTCGGCCCCAAAAACTTCATAAACGGAAAGCGTTGGGAACCTGATGTCATGAGACCCGTTCTGGTCAGACAGCCTGACGGAAGTCTAAAAGAACTTGACTATGACAGCGACCTTCCCCTTCCAAAATACATAATGTATCTTGGCTGGAATCCATTTACTGCCACGAGGATACACTGGGAGAGCAGAGGTACGGTTTCTGCCGCGCTGAAGGGCTGCAAGGTGATTGTTGTTGACCCTGGCATGTGCAATACCGCTGCATGGGCAGCCAACAACAACGGAGAGTGGGTACCAATAAGACCGGGTACCGATAACCACTTTCTGGGCGCTATACTTAGGTATATCCTTGAAAAAGGCTACGAGGATAAAGACTTTATCGCAAAACAGACCAAGGGTTTTGATGAGTTTGAGAAGGAGTTTAAATCATACTGGAATAAGACTGACAGCAATGGGTTTAAATACTTCTCACTTGAATGGGCAGAAGAAAAGACCACCATATCTAAAGACAAGATAAGGGAACTTGCAGAACTCATCGGCAAGACAAAGCCGGGCGCAGTAGTCTGGGGTATGAACGGCATCGGACACAGGTATGCAGGCTACATAGCATCAATGCTGGGGACAGCTATAAATGTGGTTACCGGCAACTTTGAGGCCCCTGGCGGTGTCATTGACTGCAATCAGGTAAGAATCAGCAAGGACGGCTACGCCGGGCACTTCAACGGCAGAGAAGTGACGAGGACGGTTAATGGCAGTGTGATCAAAGGCAAGCAAGGCGACCTCCATATGGATGAGATGAGCGATTGGCCTGCAGGGTGGTATGATGTGGTTGGAGACCATCCAAGGAGAATCCTTGAAGGGGTAGAGATAAAGTATGGTCCCTTTAAGGGCTACAAATATCCTATCAAGGCGAGGATAGAGATAGGCGGCAATACAGTTATAAGCGGGAGTTCTACATGGAAGTGGCAGGAGGCGCTCACAGCAACCGACCCGAAGACAGGCGAATATCTCCTTGAACTCAATGTCCATATAGACTCCATCTACCTTGAAAACTCTCTCTATGCTGATATTGTCCTGCCTGCAGCGAATTATATGGAAAGGTATGGCATTGCAGATATTTATCCGAGTTGTGCGGTTGCTGTTTTAAGAGACCAGGTGGTAAAGCCCCTTGGCGAGGCAAAGACTCAGGTTGAAATCATGAATGCCGTTGCAAAGGCCCTCTATGACAATGGTGACAAGGATGTAGACCCGAAGGACTTCTGGCTCAAGTATAAGCATGATGATGTGTTCTGGACTGAGGCAATAGAGGTTACCCCTGGTGTAAAGAATGTGGGTGAGCCCCTGCCGTATCCAAAACTTCCAAAGGGCTACAAACTCCTCGGCACGCCCGATTCATTAGAAGCAGGCAGGGTGAAGATAGACCATGATAAAAAGGTCGTTCAGGGCGAGCCGATAACAGTGGATTGGCTCCGAAAGAATCAGGGTGTTGCAGTTTGGCCTATGGCATGGAGGAGATATGAGCAGGCAGTCCAGTCAAAATCAGGCAAGATTGAATTTGTCTGGAGTAAGATGGAGCATGAGAATGAGAGGATAAAGGGCGGTGCCAGACCATACGGGTTTGAACTCCTTGAAAAATACACAGGGACAAAATGGGATAAGTACCCGACTACCTTCTTCTGGTTTGACCCTCCTTACAATCCGGCAAGCCCGAGATATTCAGAGATGGCAAAGAAATATCCTTTACAAATAATCTCTGCCAGGGTTCATCAGGGTATGACAGCCACATATGCCAATCCACAGCAGGCAGAGACACCAAGCGACAGTATTTGGTGGCCTCTGAATAAAGAGTTTGAGGCTGAGGTTGCTGACTGGGTTACAGAGAAGAATAGTATTGGGATGCCGCAGGGGACTATGAAGGTAGCAAAAAAGAGGTTTGCAAAAGGCACCCACTGTGTTGGTGTATGTGCTGTGAATTCAAAAGACGCAGAATCCTATGGTGTGAAGACTGGGGATGTTATCACAATTGAGAATATGCTTGGCAAGACCCAGAAGAGCGTTGTCCTTGTGACAGATACAGTTCGCCCGGGTGTATTGAAGATGCCTTTTGGAGGAGGCGGTCGTTTCTCACCGGGTGCCGGCACAACCTATCTGCAGAAGGATTACACGGCCAACATAAATCAACTGGTTGACCCGAATCTCTTGACTCCTATCTTTGGATTCCCCGGATATTTGGATATTCTCGGACGGATTATAGCAGTGGAAAGGCCTGGCCTTGCTACAATATAATATAGAAGGGGGAGCCTCCACACTGTTTGGGTCTGAAATATCCCCGAAGACCCATGCTTCAATCTAATCTGGAGGGGGAGCCTCGGAGTCTCCCCCTCCAGAAATTTTCAGGAGATTTTAGAATGAACGATCTTTACGAAATAACCGAAGCACGGATGCACGTTTACAATTTGTTGAGACGCATTTATGCTGCTGGTCCGACCTTGGAGTTCACAAGCAACCTTGGTAACGCGATGCTTGAATACCTTAGTGACGTTGAGAGCATAAGAGAAGGCTCAAGAATGGTATCAATGGCATGCAGAGAGGTTCGAAATGAAAAAGATCTTGACGATCTACACGTTGAATTTGCAAGACTCTTCCTCTTTGGAAAGATGCCTGCACCCCCTTACGAATCTGTATATCAGGGTGAAGGAGGGTGTTTAATGGGAGAACCGGCTATTGCTGTTCGCAGGGAGTACCTAAAAGAGGGACTTCAGGTAGAGAGACTCTATTCAGAGCCTGATGACCATATTGCAATTGAATTCGAGTTTATGGCGTTCCTCTGTAATAAAGCGCTCAGTGCGCTTAAGAATCAGGATAACAACGAGGCAGATAAATTAATGAAGAAACAGAAAGATTTTATGGAGATGCACATAGCTAAGTGGGTCCCTTCATTCTGCGACAGTGTTCTTAATGCAACAAAAGGCAGGTTCTACGGTGGTATAGCCCTTTTCACAAAGAGTTTTGTTATAGAAGACTCGGGATTTTTAATAGAGTTATATGACATGTCTGAGGTAAAAAATTAAATTCATAATCTAATCTATCCGTCGAACTGAGGATACCATCGGTTGTAAAGAATTCTCCTCTCCCGTATCTCTTCGTATTTTTGATTGGAGTAGCTTTGATCATGTATTGGCCGCGTGGGTAAATAAACTCAGTTTATTATAATCTGTTCAATCTCTGCACATCTGCTCTGTCTTTGAACAGCGTCTTAAAATAAAAATCCTTATTTATCGACTTGTTTTTAGTGGCATAAGTCTTGCTATACCTCATTCATCTTTTTGAAAGGAGGAAGTTATTATGTCCAAAAAGTATGCATTACTTGTGGATCTGAGGAAATGCGTCGGCTGCACATCCTGTCAGGTAAGCTGCAAAATGGAAAATGCAGTGCCGATAGGTGAATTCAGGTCAAAGGTGGATATCGCCGATACAGGCGAATATCCGAAACCGAAGCGGTATTTTTTACCTAAAATCTGCAATCAGTGTGATGAGGCGCCGTGCATCCTTCCCTGTCCCACAGGGGCCACTTACAAACGGGAGGACGGCGTAGTTATGGTGAACAGGGATGTTTGCATCGGTTGCGGCAGGTGTGTTGGTGCGTGTCCTTACGGCGCACGGTTTATACATCCGCATATCCCTGTCAAAAACGACCCGTCAAAATACGCCAAAGATGTGCCTGAGGTTAAAGGAAAGAAGGCAAGGGATTTAAGGGTTGTGGACAAGTGCGACTACTGCAGCCACCGGCTTGCGGAGGGCATTGAGGAGCCTGCGTGTGTGAGAAACTGCGTTGGAAAGGCAAGATTCTTCGGAGACCTGAATGACCCGAACAGCGAAGTCTCAAAACTTAAGGCATCAGTTAAAACAACGGATTGGCATCCTGATTACGGCACAAAGCCGAGGAGCACTTTTATCGCCCCCGATAAAGAGGTCTTTTCAGCGGCTGATGGCCAAATAAACAGATAGGAGGTGGAAACATGCAAGTATCGAGACGGGTATTCTTAAGATATGCAGCGGCATTGGGAGGCGTGGCAGCATTAAACAAATCAGGTCTTATGACACTGAAGAACCTCTCCCCATCGGAAGCAGAGGCAATGCAGACATCAATGGGCAAATATGAGGTGAAATACACCGCTGATGCAATGTGTCCTGCTGAATGCGGTATGGAGATGTGGATTAAGGACGGCAAGATAGCAAAGATTTACGGGAATAAGGCAGTGCCGATGAATGACGGTATCGCATGTGCAAAAGGCGCATCAGGACAGCAGCTCGTATATTCTCCATACAGGTTGAAGTATCCGATGATAAGGGTCGGGGAAAGAGGCTCAGGTAAATTTAAACGCGTAACATGGGATGAGGCTATAGATCACATCGGCAAGAAACTGGCGGACATCAAAAAGAAATACGGTGCTGAATCCGCAATCATGGACTGCGGCGACGTAACAGACAGGGATCACTACTACAGGCTCTTTTTCGCCTATGGCACTCCAAACTGCACCGAGCACGGCTCAATATGCGACACTCCGAGAAGGCACGGTCCGAAGCTCATGGTCGGAGGCAAGAGGTGGGAGCCCGATATTATGAGGCCCCAGCTTGTGAGACAGCCTGACGGTTCTCTCAAGAAGGACTACACCTACAAGTCAAAACTGATTGTTTACAACGGCTGGAACCCCTTTGTTGCAACAAGGATATTCTATGAAAGTAGGGGAACCGTCGGCGCAAAGGTAGAAAACGGCTGCAAGGTTGTTGTTATCGACCCTTCATATTCGAACACCGCAACTGCGGCTGACATGTGGCTTGCACCGAGGGCAGGCACGGACGGCGACCTTTTCGGCGCAATGCTCCGATATATCCTTGAAAACGACAACCAGAACGACCCAAACAAGAAATATATCAACTGGAGCTTCAAGAAATATTCAACGGGCTGGGAAGACTTTGATGCCGCCTTTAAATCGTGGTGGGGCAAGAAGGATCCGATCAATGGTTTAAGCTACTTCAGCCTTGACTGGGCAGCCGACAGGACAGGTCTTTCAAAGAAGCAGATCGAAGACCTTGCCCACCTTTTTGGCATAACAAAACCTGCTGCGCTTGTCTGGGGCATGCAGTCGCCGGGACATCATTATAACGGCTACTGCGCCTCCATTATCGGAGTGGCCCTCAATGTCATCACCGGCAACTTCGATATTCCAGGAGGTGTAATAGACACCGAGCTCGTAAAGTCCGATAAAGGCGGCTCCGCAACCGGCAAACAGTTTAAGTCAAAAAAGGTAAAAAGGATGATAGACGGCAAAGAGGTCGAAGGAGAAGTGGAACATTTCCATATGGACCTCTTCGGCAGCAAATATCCTGCTGCATGGGATGATGCGGTTGCGGACTATCCCAATGCGTTTATGGAAGGCGTGGATGTAAGATATGGGCCGTTCAGAGGATATCACTATCCTATTAAGGCATACATCCTTAGAACAGGCAATTCGATACTTACAGGGTCTGCGCCGTACAAATGGAAAGATGCTATTTTGGCAAAGGACGCTTCTGGAAACTACAAACTTGAACTCTATGTCTTTATCGACAGCCTCAACCTCGAAAGCGCTTTATATGCAGATGTGATTCTGCCCGAGGCGAGCTATGCGGAAAGACAGAGTCTCAGTGATATTTATCCCTCCCATCAGGTGATATACAACAGGGACGCTGTAATCAAACCGCTCCATGAATCCAAAAAACCTACAGAAATCATGAACATGCTTGCAAGAAAATTACATGAGCTTGGCGACTCTGACATTAAAGGCTCTGACTTCTGGGAGAAGTACAAAACCGAAGAAGACTTTGTCAACGAGATGCTTGCACCGGCACCGGGCAGGGTCAATGTAGGAACACCTCTGCCATATCCTCAGTACCCTGAGGGCTATAAACTCATCGGCACGCCTGAATCCCTCGAAAAAGGTGAGGTTACCGTTGACGACAGAAACAAGGTTGTAAAAGGCAAACCGGTCACGGTGGAATGGCTCAGAAACAACCACGGCGTTGCGATTTGGCCAATGAGCTGGTATAGGTATAAAAAGCATAACGCGGATGAGCCGAACAAGGCATTTCCTAACACTTCTACAAAACTCATCGAGTTTAAGTTTGACTGGGCAGATGGCGGCAAGCGCTACGGAGGCTACAAGTCTTATAACGAGAAGATAGAAAAGGCAGGAGGAGAAGTGCCTCTCGGACTGAGGGAAATAGGCTTCTCTAAATTCCCGTCAACCTTCTTCTGGTTTGAGACAAAGTGGAACCCATACACAAATCCTGAGTATAAGAAATATGCGAAGGATTACCCGTTCCAGCTTATCTGCGGTCGTGTGCACCACGCTATGAGCGGTACACAGATGATTCCATGGCTTGGCGAGATAAAAACAGAAGGCACCTGGCAGCCCATGAACAATGAATTTGAGGCAGAAGTGCCTGAGGCAATGCCGATGGGCGATGAGCCCATGAAGGCGATGAAGATGAAGTTCAAGGCAAATACCTATGCTGTAGGAACCATATGGATGAATACAGACGATGCAAAGAAGGCCGGAATTAAAAATGGTGATCTTGTAGTTGTCGAAAATCCATTAGGTAAATCCACAAAGGGAAAGGTTTTTGCATCAGGAGGCATCAGGCCCGGCATTATCAAGATTGGCTTTGCGACAGGCGGAAGGTTCAGCGAGGGCCTTGGTCCTGCATATAAAACAAAAGACTATACGCCGAGCCACAATGACCTTGTTGACCCGGATGTGTTAAGTCCGATAATGGGATTCCCTGGATATGCGGATATGATAGTAAAGGTCAAGAAGGTTTAATTTTGATGCAAGATGTAGAGAGGGAGGCGAATGCCTCCCTCAACTTTTAATCCGACGGAGAAGAAACATGCTCATGGAGTCAACGATGATAGAAAAATTAAGGGAAGAAAGGTATATATTTAATCTCTTAAAACATATATTCTGGGCAGAGCCGGCAAAGGAATTCCTTCGGGACATACAAAATGTCGACATAATCCCTGAAGAGGATGAAATAGACAGAGGGTTAAATTTGATAATAGAGACAGTGAAAAGTAATAACAGCCGTCTTGATGAATATCTAAACGACCTTTCTTTGGAATTTGCAAGGCTGTTCATAGGCCCTAAAAATCCGCCTGCAATACCATATGCGTCCTTTTATTTATCTGAGTCAAAAACCATAATGTCCGATGTAACAATTGATGTGAGGAAAATGTATCTGGACGCAGGAATGGCTGTGCAAAATCTTTACAGCATTCCGGATGACCATATCGGCATAGAGCTTGAGTTTCTTCAATACTTAACTGAAAAGACAATAGACTTGTTTGAACACGGACAGAGGGAGGATGCATCAAGACTCTATGAAATGAGAGAGGACTTTTTAAATGATCACATGGCTTCATGGATACCTTTTTTTGCAGATAAGGTTATAGAGTCCACACAGGATGATTTTTATAAAGGCGCTGCATTTATTCTTAAAGGAATAATTAAAAACGGACATTTCTGATTTGTTTGAAGTTTATCTATTTTTCCCCTGATATCATTCACTCCCATAAGGGATGTGCCGACAAGCATTGCTGCTATTTTCTATCCAAAATACATTTTAATGAGTTAAAATCTTTTTTGTACGGTCGGGAGAATATGTCCTTGCTTAATGAATGTTACTTTTTTGTAACAGACATGGTTCTGAGTTGCTTCTAATGATAATCTAATAATTTCAAAGGGTTAAACCATGGTTCGAAAACAGGTGTTTATTTTTCGTAACACTTCAAATTTAAATATATAGTAAAATCAAGCAGTTAGAAATGGCACAGAAGTTGTATTAATAAAAGGCAACTTAACATTTTTATAGGAGGCAAAGATGGAGATCAAAAGAAGAGATTTTCTGAAGGCAGGCGCAGCCACAGGCGCTGCTGTTGCGTTGGGCAGCGGGCTCAGGCTGAATGCCTTTGCAGCCGCCAAGGACAAGGAGGCTGTAAGCGGCAGCACAGACGCTGGCAAATGGATACCATCAACTTGTCAGGGATGCACGCAGTGGTGTCCGGTGGAATTCTTTGTGCAGAACGGCAGGGCTGTCAAGGTTCGCGGGAACCAGTTGTCCAAAGTCAACAACGGCTACTGCTGCCCGAGAGGCCACCTGATGCTGCAGGAGCTCTATGACCCTGACAGGGTGAAGGTCCCGATGAAAAGGACAAACCCTAAGAAGGGAAGGAATGAAGACCCGAAATTCGTTCCAATTTCATGGGATGAGGCATTGGGGACTCTTGCCGATAAACTGATTGAACTCAGGAAGAATAACGAGCCCCATAAATTCCTCTTCATAAGGGGAAGATATTCGCCGAAGACATATCCGCTCATGTACGGCACACTGCCGAAGATAATCGGCTCGCCGAATGCTATTTCTCATAGCGCTATCTGTGCGGAGGCTGAAAAGTTTGGTCCTTTTTATACAGAGGGTTTTTGGGGTTACAGGGATTATGACCTTGCGAATACAAAATGTCTTGTTGTATGGGGATGCGACCCTTTAAGCTCCAACAGAAATGTCCCCAATACCATCAACAAGATCGGCAATGTGATTGATAACGGTACCGTTATTACGGTTGATCCGAGGCTCAGCTCAATAGGCGCAAAATCCCACCAGTGGGTTCCGATAAAGCCCGGCGAAGACTCTGCTCTCGCATTGGCTATTGCCCATGTGGCCCTTACCGAAGGGCTCTGGAGCAAGGAGTTTGTCGGTGATTTCAAAGACGGCAAGAACCTCTTTAAAGCGGGCCGGACCGTTGACGAGGCTGCTTTTGCGGAAAAGCTTACTCACGGTGTTGTAAAATGGTGGAACATCGAACTGAAAGACAGGACCCCTGAATGGGCGGAAAAGATTTGTGGTGTTTCAAAGGCCCAGATTGTGAGCATAACCAGGACCATGGCTGCCGCTGCTCCTGCACTTTCCATATGGATGGGCCCCGGTGTTGCCATGAGCCCGAGGGGCGCTGTAGCTTCCTTCGCGGTTTATGCCCTCGTAGGTCTTTTCGGTTCAACAGACACTCAGGGCGGAGCTTTGAGAAACCACGGCAAATCGCCTTCAGGGAAACTGCCTGAGATTGATCCCTTCCTTGATGATATTGCCAAGAAAGGCGGTAAGGAAAAGAAGATTGACCAGAGGGGATACAAGCAGTTTCCATCAATCTCCGAAGGCAAGGCAGGAAGCTCGGTTATTACGAATAATACTGCAACAGGCATTCTTAATGAAGACCCGTATGATATCAAGGTGGTCGTGTCCAACTGGGCCAATTTCAACTTCTCCTGCACTGGCGCTGAAAGGTGGGATAGGGCGATGTCAAAGGTCTTTTATGTCCATATCGGAACCAACCCGGCAGAGGCTGCGATGTTTGCCGATATTGTGCTGCCTGCAGCGCACCATGCAACACAGAAACTTTCCATTATTGATAACAAGGGTAACACCTATTCCCATCTCTCGATCCAGCAGCAGGTAGTCGGAAGGCTTTGGGAGGAAAAGGCTGATGAGACTGAGATTATGTATATGCTTGCAGAAAAACTTGGAGAGAAGGGCTTCCCTAATATGATCAACTATTTTAATTCATTCAAAGACCCTGAAACAGGCAAGAACCCGACAAACCCGACCGATTTTGCTGAAATAGCCGCAAGGATCATCAGTTCAGCAGTCTGGAAGCCGAAGGAGCCGCTGAAAGGCGACAAGCTGACAAGCTGGGAAGACTTCAAGGCAAAAGGCATCTACAACTCAGAGGCCTATCACTTCAAAAAAATGTGGGAAAAAGGTTTCCCTACGCCCACCAAGAAGTTCGAGTTCTACAGTGAAGCGCTTAAAACTGCGCTTGGTGACCATGCCAAGAAACATAAGACGACCATTGATGATGTGGTTGAGGCAGCTAACTATCTCGCAAAGGGCGAAGAGGTATTTGTGCCTCACTATGAGGCCCCGAGGGTATGGGGTGATTCCGCCAAGTATCCGTTCATCTTTGTTGACCACAAATCAAGGCTCAACAGGGAAGGCAGGAGCCAGAACACCACATGGTTCCAGGAGTTCAAGAAAGTGGATATCGGCGATGAGAGCTGGGATGACGTCATCAAGGTCAATCCCGAAGACGGCAAGAAACTCGGCGTCAAGACCGGCGAAATGATAAAAGTCTCCTCTGTCACCGGCAGTATCACCGTCAAGGCGAAGCTTTGGGAAGGGACCCGTCCGGGCGTTGTGGTTAAATGCTACGGTCAGGGACATTACGCTTATGGAAAAGTCGCTGCAAAGGAATTCGGCAAAACACCGAGAGGCGCTAACAACAACGACCTTATGCCTTTTGATACAGAGCGCTTTACAGGCAGCAATTGCAGAAACGGCGGATTTACCGCAGTAAAGATTGAAAAAATATAGAAGGGGGATTGCATAAGGGGGATGAAATCCCCCTTATGCCCAAAGGAGGAGAGATAGATGCCTAAGTACGGAATGGTCATAGATTTACAGAAATGTGTCGGCTGTGGGGCATGCGCCATAGCATGCAAGACAGAGAATAATACGCAGGACAGGGACAAAGGGCAGACATTCAACTGGGCTGACTTTGTTTTTAAGACAGAGGGCAAGTTCCCTGATGTGAAATTCACGGCGATGCCTACTCTCTGCAACCACTGTTCTGATGCTGCATGTGTTGCTGCATGCCCGGTAACGCCTAAGGCAATGCACAAGCACGAGAACGGTATGACGATACATAATATGGAGAGGTGCATCGGATGCCGCCAGTGTCAGAAGGCATGTCCTTACAGCTCAGAGGATGTGGGTAAGGACAATGCTCCATACAGCGTCATAAGCTTTAATGACTTCGAGGACGAGGTGCATGCATTTTATAAAGACGGAAAGGAGCTTATCCCCGGATGCACTTCCTCAGGCGCGGATGTTTCAAAAAAGGCAGGGGACACACCGCCTCACCGCACAATGTATAAGCACTCCGATTATGCAAATGTGAGGGAAAAGGGCAAAGTAGAAAAGTGCATGTTCTGCGAACACAGGGTTATTAACGGAGAGCAGCCATACTGCGTCGCGTCATGCCCTGCGAAGGCCCGTATTTTCGGAGACCTCTCCGATCCGAACAGTGATGCAAGCATGGCTCTTAAAAAGCACAAGGCTGTCCAGCTCAAAAACAGCAAGGGCAAACTCTTAAAGCCCGGTGAAAAGGGCACTCAGCCTAATGTATATTATATAAGGAGCTTTAAGGCAGCGTCCAAATAAGATCCTGTTGCGGGCAGAGGTGCCAGAGATCAGATTGTACGGAGTGAAGGAACAATTAATTGTTCCTTCACTCCGGTTTTTATGATAATATCTGAAACAGCTTGTGTTGTCATAATTATAACTTAAAAATGTTAACGAACGAGGTGAAAACGGATATGCAGGAATTCATCTCCCGCGAGAAGGCGAGGGGCGACTGTTATCGATTTCTGTCAGCGTGTTTCTATCAACCAAAGAAGGATATCTTTATTCAGGAAGGACTTTTCGGGAACCTTTCTGCATCCCTTAAACTGGTCTCGCCAGAAGCCTCTGCCGTTGCTTCAGAATTAGAAAAAGAATTCCCAGGATACACAGAAGAGGAACTTGCTGTGGATTATGCCAGGCTCTTCGTAGGCCCCAACGAGCTTATTGCCCCTCCCTACGGTTCAATATATCTGGATAAGGAGAGGAGGGTTATGGGTGATTCTACTATCGAAGTTATCAATATGTATGAGCAGGCAGGGCTCTCTATGAACAAAGATTTTCCTGAGCTGCCTGACCATATAGCTGCAGAGCTCGAATTTATGCATTACCTGATTTTTAAGGAGATTGAGGCTATAGAAAAATCAGATATTGAGAGCGCAACCGGTTTTATGAAGATGCAGGATGTTTTTATAGACAGGTTTTTGGGACGATGGATAGTCCCCTTTTGTAAAAGAATACAGGAGGGTACAGGCAACTTATTTTATAAGAACCTTGCTGATTGCGTCAGCATATTTGTCATGACTCAGAATGCAGGATACGATATTCCAAAGGCATTAAATATAAAGGCCGGCATTAATTAAGCAGATGTTACAAGAAAAGGTTATAGACAAGGCACTAAAAAACTGCATAGGGACAGACCGTTCCAGATGTCTCAGGATGCGTTTTAACCGCAACACCTGTTCTTTGTGCATGCAACAGTGTTCATCAGGGGTAATAGGCATAGGCGAGGATGTAACTATCAATATGGACAACTGTTCAGAATGCATGCTCTGTGTTTCAGCATGCCCGTCAGGCTGTTTTGAGATAAGAGGGCTCAATTTTTATTCGATAATAGCCAGGCTGCGTAAGATAGGGGCTTCTGTCCAGTCCCCGGTGATTGGGTGTAGCAAAACTGCATCTCCCTCCTCTCATCTGCGCACGTTTTGCTTCGGTTATTTATCCGAAGAGCTCTTGATCGCCTTGTCGGTTTATATTCAAAATTCCGTGCAGCTCGATCTGACCGGATGCGCCGGCTGCAACGGTTTTATAGACGGCATCCTTGAATCAAGGCTCGAAAATATCGAGGCAATGACAGGAATTCGTATTTCTGAAAAGATAAGGCTTGTAAAGGACAGGGCCGAACTGGATTTTCAGGATATATCATACGACAGGCGCAGCTTTTTCAGGGCAATAAGGGATATGACCCTCATGCAGGCATCCGGGTTGTTCGGAGATGAAGTAGATTCGCAAGGAATGCAGTCTTATTCAGCCAAGAAGATGCCTTTTAAGAGAGAGGTGCTTAACGGAACGATTAGGATCCTCCCCCCGGAAAGACGCAGGGCAGTTCTATATAACTATTACTATAAGGCTGATGTTTCTGAGGATTGTAATAACTGTTTTGCCTGCATCGGCATCTGCCCTACAGGCGCATTGAAAACAATAGAAGCGGAAGGCGGCCGGGAGTTGTCCTTCAACAGCTCTCTCTGTACCGGGTGCAGCCTCTGCAGTAGCATCTGTAGCAGGGGATTAATTATAATAGAGAAGGGATTTTCGGGAGATAACCCTTTTGGGTTCCAGCATACAAAAAAAGAGCATTTTCTGATGAGCGTTGCTTAAGATGGATTTTGAAAAACTTCTTGACGAATCAATAAAAATTCACGGACATCTCTGCCCCGGGCAGGTGCTCGGCGTTAAGATGACTATGCTTGGATTAAGAAAGATCGGCATAGAAGACCCGAAAGGGAAAGACAGGAAGAACATCATTGTCTTTGTCGAGATGGACAGGTGCGCTACTGATGCAGTCCAGTCAGTCACCGGATGCAGCCTCGGCCACAGGACTATGAGGTTCATGGATTACGGAAAGATGGCGTCAACCTATGTGAACCTCAAAACCGGGAAAGCAGTCAGGATAATTGCACGGGAGGATTCACGTGATAAGGCAAAGAGTTATTTCCCACATATCGAAAACAAGCACAAGGCTCAACTTGAGGCTTACATGGTCATGGGCGATGAAGAGCTTTTTGATGTAATGGATGTGCTTGTGGAGTTAAAACCTGAGGACATGCCGGGCAGGCCGCTTAAGAGGGTCATGTGCGATTCCTGCGGAGAACATGTGCAAGATATGAGGGACAGATTTATCGACGGAAGAGTTTTGTGCAGATACTGCGCTGAAGGCGGATACTATACCATTGAAGACAAGTCTTGCAGTAAATGACAACAGTATACCCCTGAACGACTTTACGCAGGACTACATCGGTAATGTTATGATGGGAATTGCCGTTTCGCTCGGGCATTCTTCAAATGCGATAACTCTCGATATAAATGGGACTGACCTCTCCCTTAAGACAGGAAAGGGTGATGTAATCATATTAAAGGATTTTGCGAAGATGCTTATAGAAAGCACCATAAAAGGCATACTCTCTCCTTTGAACGGTGTCCTTTGGCTCCAGAGGATAACAATAGTCTGCACTGAATAAAACAG
>CAKKPH010000009.1 GCA_919901585.1 Thermodesulfovibrionales bacterium
ACCTTGACAACAATGCCACTACAGAGGTTGCACCTGAGGTGCTCGAGGAGATGCTCCCGTATCTCAGGGAGTTTTACGGAAACCCTTCAAGCATGCATACCTTCGGAGGCCAGCTCCACAGGAAGGTTGAAGAGGCGAGGGAGAGGGTCGCTTCGCTCATAAATGCAGAGCCTGATGAAATAATCTTCACAGGCTGCGGGACCGAGAGTGACAATACCGCAATAATGAGCGCAATAGAATCGTATCCTGCGAGGAAGCATCTTATTACTACGAGGGTCGAACACCCTGCGGTCCTGAATTTCTGCAGACACCTTGCGAGAAAGGGCTTCCGCGCAACATTCCTTCTTGTTGACAGCTTGGGGAGGCTCGACACTGCATCCTTTTTAAAGACTCTTGATGACGAGACAGCGGTCGTCTCGATTATGCATGCCAACAATGAAACCGGCGTTGTCTTCCCGATAGATGAGCTTTCCCATGCAGCAAAAGAGAGGGGGGTGCTGTTCCATACAGACGCTGTACAGACTGCAGGCAAGATATTGATCGATGTAAAACAGCTCCCTGTAGATATGCTCTCGATCTCAGGCCATAAGCTCCATGCTCCAAAAGGTGTCGGTGCCTTATTTGTCAGAAAAGGCACACGCTTTTATCCATATATAATCGGAGGGCATCAGGAGAGGGGAAGAAGGGCCGGCACAGAGAACGTGGCTTCAATAGCAGCACTTGGAAGGGCATGCCTGACTGCAAAAGAGAATACAGGGGAAAAAGCGATAAAGGTCAGCTCACTCCGGGACAGGCTCGAAAAAACGCTTCTTGCAAAATGCCCTGATGCGCGCATAAACGGAGATAAGAAAAACCGACTGCCTAATACTACAAATATCAGTTTTGAATTTGTGGAGGGAGAGGCTATCCTCTTAAGGCTCAATGAATACGGCGTATGCGCCTCATCAGGTTCTGCCTGCACATCAGGCTCTCTCGAACCGAGCCATGTCCTGAGGGCAATGGGCGTGCCTCATACCGCCATTCACGGCTCAATAAGGTTCTCGCTAAGCAGGTATAATACGGATCAGGACATTGACAGGGTCATCGACATAATGCCCCCGATAATCCAGGAGCTCCGGCGCCTCTCGCCTTACGGCAGGGACAGGATATCGGCATAAGTTGAGTCCCATGCCTGCATGAAAAAGAACATATTCATAATTGTAATTATTTCAATATCAATATCCGTAACCCTTGTCAGCACCTGGCTGTCTTACAGAAACGCTGTGAGATCGTCTGAAGACTTTCTGAAGGCACAAGCGCTTGTCATTGCAACGAGCCTCGAGAATACAATTATAAAATACGGCACAAATGAGAATATATTCAGTGACATAATAACGGGCGGCAGATGGCAGGGCATAGCATTCCTCGCCCTCTATGACACCGGCGGACTTACAATCCTCCATTCCAACCGGAACCTAATTAACAAAAGGATCGACAGGAGATTAATACAGAAGACTGCAGACACCGGTGATATCCAGTATAGCCGGACTGCCCTCGGCACCGGAGAGACCGTTTTTCTGCTGGACTTACCTGTTCAGGCAAAGGGGTCCATGATGGTTCTCAGGGTCGCTCTCCACACCTACCCTTCCCTCGGGACTGTGAGACAGGAACGCCTCCATTTATTGAGCATCTTGGTGATAATCCTGATCCTGAGCATCATCACAACCTTTTTCCTCATATTGTCAAAGAAACGGCAGGAGCTCGAAAGAACGCTCGTCGAGAAGGAAAAGCTCTCAGTCATAGGAGAGATGGCATCTGTTCTTGCCCATGAGATAAGGAACCCGCTCGGCAGCATAAAGGGCTTTGCGCAGTATCTCAAGGAGCAGTTCACAGGCAGGAGGCAGCCTGACAAGGGGTTGTCAGAAAAATACATCGACGTAATAGTCACAGAGTC
>CAKKPH010000010.1 GCA_919901585.1 Thermodesulfovibrionales bacterium
TTTCCTGAAAGGACGAGGGAGAAAGTTTTATCAGGAAACGGCAGATACGGAAGTTCAGCCTGTATGTAGCGCTTTTCTTTAAGACCATTCATGCAATCGCCGGCAAATATTTCTAAGGCCTTATTTCTCAAAGTCATAACCTCGTTTTTGTCTTTATAGTATTTCCAGACATAGAGATGATTCACCTCATTAAATTTTTCAAAGACATGCTGCAAGTCATTTTTGCCCTTCTCCATGAGTTCATCAGTAGCGAGGTTATACAAAATATCGCATGCCGTAACATCAAAGCCCTTTTGATGCGCCTCTGCTGCAAAAGATGATGCACCGGCAGGGCAGTCAAATACTGGGCCTTGTTTAAGCATAGACTCATCAAGGCCGAACATGTCCATATATTCGGCGTATGTCCGACCGAAGAATGCAATGCGGTCTATGTCTAAACCCGAATTGTGCATAATTCGCTGAGATGTCATATTGTTTATTCAAGGATTATCGGCAAGGGCACCTTGTCTTCCAATACCTTCAACGCCGCCTCTCTCAGCGCATCCCTGCCCAAATCTTCCTTGCCGACCATTTCCTCTATGTCAATCCTCACAACTCCGGTGATATTCAGCTTTTCTTCGAGAAAATCTCCATAGCCTCCTTCCGGCTGATATTTCCTCATAAGGCATTTAAGGCCAAATATTCGCTCTTCTTTGTCTTCCACGATAGAAGCCCTGCCTTTGATGATCACACTCCGATAAAGGTATTCTGCTTTGCAAGGGTCTGCCGCAGTTCCTTTCACATAAGCGATAGGCAGATCAACCTCTAAGCAGACGCGGTTATCTCTTTTGATATCGTCAATCTTTTCCCCTTCCTTTGCAGTATGAAAATAAATCTTCCCATCGTGATACGCAAAGTTCAGGGGCTTCACCATCGGATAGCCGTCCTTGCCGATTGTCCCAAGCCTGCCGACATGGCAGGTATTGAGCAGATCAATAATAACAGACTTATCTTTAATCTCTTTCTTCAACCGCCGCATAAATTTACCTCCATAGAAAGTTTAGTAATGTTTTGATTTGTCATTCCGGCAAAAGCAGGAATCCAGAAACAAAGACTGGATTCCGCATCAAGTGCGGAATGACAGAAACAATAATAGTGTAAAAAGTGTTGGGAATCTAACCCTTCTCCGCAAAGGCATAGAGTCTCCTGAAATTAAACTCTATGCCATTTTTTGTCCTGTAGTTCTCAAAACCCATTGCGAATGCGTATTTGAAACGCTCCTGCTTGCTCTCCGATAATAGAGCGAGAAACGGCCTCAAGGCTGCCGAGACTCCCCACTCAAGCACATCGTTAATGCTTTCGAACAGGAGCATGTAGTCTTTGTAAAAAACATTCACATCTGCAAATCCAGCATCTCTGAGAAAACCAGCAAATTCTTCTTTTACAGGAAAGCGCCATGGCGATTCCATTTTTTTGAATTTCGATTCAAGTCTAAGCAGAGAGATTGCGCCATTTATATTCTCCATCAGCTCCCAGCAGAAATCCTTAGCCGGAAGTTGAACTGCGCCCTTCCTCCCGGTCTGAGCGCATTGTATGCCATCTCAACCACATCCTCCTGCTCTTTTATCCACTGGAATGCAGAATTTGAAAACACAAGATCAAACTCCTCTTTGAAATCCATCGTCTGTGCAGGAATATTAAGCAGAGAAATATTAGCCACAGACAAAGTCTTTTCCTCCGCCTTGGCAAACATCTCAGCAGAAGGGTCAATACCGACCACTTTGCCCTTGTGCGCCAGAAGCGCAAGCTCAAGCGTCAGTTCCCAGTTCCGCATCCGATATCAAGTATTGAATCTTCTGCCCTTACACTTGCCATCTCAATAAGTTCCATGCCCGCGTCAATCTGCGGCGCATGCGTCGAATCGTATCTCTCGGCATCCCATCTCATGACACACCTCCAAAATAAAAAAGGCCACAGAGTTTATTCCGTGGCCTTTGAGTTATTCTGATTATCTTCTGCTAATAGTTAATAGAATCCCCCTCCAGCCACGGCATTGACATGCCATGCTGTCATAAGGAGCATCCTTGCTATAGGCAGATTGCAAAACATGTTTGAAGTATAGGTAATTTTTATTTTCGTGTCAAGAGAAAATTTCTCAAACAGCTTCAACTATTTTCATAGCTGACAATTTCAGTATACCGAAAGCATTCCAGTTAGAAAAAGGACAACCGTACCAAGAATAAAATTAGTCTTCACCAGATTTAAAGATAATCGCTGTAGTCTTTTTATGTCCTCAGGAGAACTGCCTTCTGCTGTCAGCCTTTCAATTTTTGGAGTTAGCACTAAACCTCTGTAGAAATGTATGCTCGCCATTACCAACGCTGTTAAAACTTTTGCGAATAGTGTTTGTGACCACGGACTGTTAAGGGAGGCAAAGTCTGAGAAAGTGTGCGACGATAGACTTATGAAGATTCCGGTTATAAAGATAAGCAGGATGCTGATGTTTGCCATTGGTACAAATTTTTTCCCGATGGCACCCATGAGTTTGCCAGGTTGCTCAAGGGTTTTTTTAGCAACTGGAAGGGCTATAAATAAGATAAAGAATATCCCGCCTACCCAGACAACTGCCGAGGATAAATGTATCCAAGTAACTACGGTCAATATGATTTCATTCATTTTTATTACCTCCGTTTAGATTGATCTTTAATAAAAATTGGGGGGAGAGAGAGATTTCATCCCCCTCCCTAAAAACCCCTACTCTTTGATCGGCGGCACACAGCCGCAACCGCAGTCGCACGTCTTGATCTCCCGAACTACTTTGCCCAGGGTTCCGCTTTTCTTGCTATCTTTCTTCGTATCAGCCACGTTTCTCACCTCCTTTCCTCTGGATCTGCCCCTCCTAATTTACCTTTGACTATTAGAAGTTCAGACTCCAGATTCTTTTTGTATGCTTTCAATCGCATAAGTAGTTCCTCTTTGCTTAGTGCTTCCATCTCGGATTTCAGTTCACAACCACAATTCTTTTTAGTGTCTCCATGTGCATTCACCTGACACATAGGATGCCCCCTTCTTTTAGTTTATTAGCATATACTTATAATTTGGGAAAAATAAAAACAATTTATTATTTTTCAAGTTTTGCAATTCTTTTTTCTATTTGTTTCAACTCTTCCTCAAGACGCCTTTTGTCTTCCAATAAAGCCTCTCTCGTCTCTGAGATTTTTTTTCTTTTGCCAAACTCGCAACCGCAGGTGCAGACCTTTATCAATTCTTGCTGATATTTGTCCAGTTTATCTTTATTTAATGAATAATAGATGTGAAAGCCCTTTCTTTCATCTGTAACCAGACCTGCCTGCTTCATCACTCGAAGATGTTGAGATGCCGCAGACTGGCTAACTCCTGATGCCTCAGCTATTGTATTCACAGAAAGCGGCCCTGCCTTGAGCAGTTCAATAATTTTTATCCTTGTCTCTACAGAAAGTACCTTAAAAGACTCTGCCTCAACTTTCACTTTCTACTCCTTAAGTATATTATAATCTACTTATATACTTTTAAAAACAAAATGTCAAGAAGAAATTTTGCCCAAAAGTCTCTATATATTTTCCTTTGAACGACAATGGGCTTTCATCGTACTAAATTCACTTTCCTTTATATGAAGGTTTTGCCTTCATCAGGAAGGATTTAGTCCCTTCTCTGAAATCCCCGGTTGATGCTATCAATCCAAAGTAGTCTGCACCAAGCAGAGCTGACTCCTCCGATGAGAGATTCAGGCCACGATGTATCGCTTCCCATGTCATCTTTACAGCAACAGGTGACTGCGAAAGGATTTCAAGGAGGAGGCTCTCAGTTTCCGGCAGTAACCTATCTTGCTCTACAACCCTGTTTACGAGTCCTATTCTATAAGCCTCATCTGCATTTATCATCTTTCCCGTAAGCAAAAGTTCTGCAGCACGCCCTTTACCGACCAATCTGGGAAGCCTCGTAGTCCCTCCCCAGCCTGCAATCGCCCCGATACGGACCTCAGGATGCCCAAGCTTTGCCTGACTAACAGCAACACGTAGCATACAGGCTTCAGCCAACTCAAGACCACCGCCAAGTGCATAGCCATTAATAGCAGCAATGACAACCTTCCCAAATAATTCAATCTTGGCATTAACAGCAACCGCCAGTTGAGCTAATGCCCTGACTTCCATGGGAGTTGCCTTGTTGAGATATCCTATATCAGCGCCGGATGAAAAGGATCTTTCGCCTGCACCTGTTATTATTACACCTTTCACGCTGTCATCTCTTTTAGACATGTCGAGAGCAGATGAAAGCCGGATAAGCATTTCTTTATTTAAGGTATTCAGGACGTCCGGCCTGTTTAAAGTAATCCGTGCAATACCGTTTTCCACAGTGTAAAGTATAAAATCGTTATTCAAGATGTTATCCCCCCTCTAATATCTCTCCGGCTTTAAAGCGGAGTCCCTATGCCTGCTGCCTTAAGGTCAGCCTCTGTAGGTTTTCTCCTCGCACAGCAATCCAGAATCTTTCCATCAACCACAACGGTGGGCACTGAGTTAATGCCATATTCACTTGCCTTGTTCATTCCTTCTTCATTGAGATTATAGACTATCACATCACATCTCGGGCATGAAAGCTCGTTAACGAGTTTCACTGTCTCATCGCAGAGCGGACAACCTGCTACAAAAACCTCTACTTTCCGTTTCCCTGTCATCTTCATCACCTCCGCTGGGCTTGGGGGAAACTTTGTTTCCCCCATAAATCCCCTTCAAACTTACTGCTGGCAGCACGGCGGTATCTGCGGACATTGTGGAGTCCCAGCCAGCGGACAGTCGGCAGCTAAACTCAAGGAACTCAAGCCGGTCGTAACTATCAGCGCGAGAATAAATAGTAGCCTTTTCATGTTGTTCACCTCCTCTGTTTTAAGACTAATTACAGCTTAAACCATCCAACCGGGTGGAGTGTCAAGTCTTTTTTCAGCCCCTGTGATTATCGGGCAAATCGAATCAGGAGTGGTCTTAATTTTTTTATTTTTAAGGAGCTTTGTGAGTCTTGTTTCTAATTCTGTGAGAGTAATAATCTTTTCTTTAATATCGCTAATCTTGTTTTTAATAAATTCCCTTGTGCATTCGCAGGGCGCTTCGCCTTTCTCGTAAAGCAGTATTATCTCTTTGATCTCATCAAGCTTAAGGCCGAGGGTCTTTGCCTTAAGGATAAACTCTAACCTTTCAATAGTCTCGTTATCGTAAACCCTGTAGCTGCTTTCAGTTCTTTTTGCCTTTGGCAGGATTCCAATCATCTCATAATACCTGATAGTGCGCGGGTTCAGGCCAAAGCGTTTTGCCATATCTCCGATAAAAAATCGTTTCATGCTTAATTATAAACCTTCCACCAGGATGGAAGGTCAAGAAAAATAATCAGCAAGGGTCTTTTTATGGCCTATCCAAACATGTCCCTGAGCTTCATTATAAGGGAGATATTACCTTCCACCCTGTACTGACCCGACAGAAACGCCGTCTGGCCGTCGAGCTTTCCTCTTGATATTGAGAGCCATACATCGGCAGGGGATTTTACGATCACGTCCGGTTTTTGAGCCGGGCCTTCATGGAAAGAACATCTGCCGTTGCCGATGTTGAGATAGGCACTAAACTCCTCAAATCCGGTAATATCGAACTGTATAACGGCACTAAGACTTCCGGCTGCCTCAGGGTGAAATCCAAGAGGCATCATTCTTATAAGCTCAAGACAGGATTCTGCCGCCTGAGGGCCTGCATGGACCGTTGCCTTATCATGCTGTTGAGCCTTGTCGCCTCGGCCTTTTTCCTCCCTGATAACATTGCTTATCCATGTTTTTCTGACCTTAGGATCATAGTACGGAGCTTCAAAACGCTGCTTCATATATGCCTCGAAACCATCGAGGATCCTGCTCTCCTGCCAATGGTTGTAGTCCCCGACCATAAAATCCTTCTCTCTTGTCACAAGGTCTTTCATAAAGAGATAAAAACGGAGATCGTCTCCTGTGGCCGGGTAGCGCTTTTTTTCTTTTATGGCTTTTGCAAATGCGCCGGCGAGATCTGCGGCCCGCGCCTCTAAAAGGTCCTTGCCGAGGAACCCTCCAGGGCTTGTTGCAATGGCTGTAAGGCTGCCGACGGAAAAGGCCCCGAACGGCCTCAGTATGCCTTCAAGGTAGCGCGCCGTATCGGAATCGGCAAGACCGGCGGATACGCATACGGCCAGGCCAGGTTTCCATGTTGAACGCGGCTTGTGGCCGAAGCTCAGCGATCGATCTATAAAGGTCTTCATCTGTGCCGTGACATGCATGAAATAGACCGGCGAGCCGAGGATAATCCCATCGGCAGTGAGAAGCTCGTCAGTTATAGCCTCGTGGTCGTCCTGACGCCAGCATTTTTTCTTTTCGAGACAGATACCACAGCCTATACAGTATTCGATTTTTTTATCTGCAATAATTATCTCCTCGACTTCAATGCCCTCGCGATAGAGCCCGGCTGAGATCATCCCGATCATTATGCTTGTATTGCCTGCTGCTCTATGCGGCGAACCGTTTATCGCAACCACCTTGTATTTAACGTCCATAGTTTTCTCCTTTGTTTTATGTGCGGCTTTTATTTCGTCCGCTTCAGGCTCGATTGGCCTTCTTTTTTCTTCAGTCCCGACAGGAACGATCCCTGTCTTCCTCTGATAATATGCAGGATATCGTCTGTTTAACGGCAATCCCACGCCAAGTATGAATGTCAATGGCAGCGCTATCTGAAAGAAAAGTCTTGTAAAAAGATCTGATGGTATAGAGGCAATGAGCGGTATAATGCTCACAAGGGCCGAGGCTGCGAACAACATAGACCATGCCCAGCTCATGTTCCGGTTGATGTTCTTGTAGATGTCTGTCTTCCGGACCACCTCCGGCGTGGTCTTTTCCGCAAAGTATTCAGTAAA
>CAKKPH010000011.1 GCA_919901585.1 Thermodesulfovibrionales bacterium
TCAAATTGGGCATATTCAACTTTATGATGCGCAATTATTTATGACGCTGTGTATAGCAACTATATTTACCCAAATGCTAAACAAATGGAAGGAGGAGCAAATGGATAAAATAAATTCAAATTCAGGGGCCGCGATTAATGGTGAGATTTTTAGCTTTCGTATTTTGTATGTTGTTGCATTAGTGATGTGCTCTCTGTTGCTCATTCCAGCGATAGGATGGGCCAAGAGTCCGGCTGCAACAGAGGAGCGCGGCAAGTCCCTTTTTGAACAACACTGCAGCGTCTGCCACGGGGATAAGGGTAAAGGAGACGGTCCGGGTGCACGTTTTCTCTTCCCAAAACCGAGAGATTTAACATCAGGCCTTTTTAAGGTACGCTCCACACCTACCGGAGACCCGCCCACAGATAATGACATTTTAAAGACATTAAAAAATGGTTTACCGGGGGCAGCTATGCCATCGTTTATTGAGTTGCAAAAGAAGGACTTGAATGACCTTGTGAGTTATGTGAAAAAGATAGGTGAAGTGACCGAAAAACCTACAAGAATAATACGGCCAGGCACACCACCTCCTGTTACAAAAAAGCTCATAGCAAAGGGTAAGGAGGTTTATAAGCAGGTAAAATGCTGGGAATGTCATGGTGAAGAAGGAAAAGGTGACGGCCCAAAGGCAGACAAGCTTGAAGATGATTGGAAACAACCAGCGCCCCCGAATGCCTTTGTAAGGGGTGTATACAAAGGTGGAGGGACTCCGTCAGATGTCTATCTGAGATTCACGACAGGTATGAGCGGAAGCCCGATGCCCTCTTATGAAGATTCTTTGACTAATGAGGAGAGGTGGGCAGTAGTGTATTACAACTTATCCCTAGCAGGGCCCTTTGTTGCCAAACAGCCTACTACAGGCAAAATTATAGCCAGGAAAGTCTCTGCTCAGGTTCCCGGTGACCCGGAGGACGCCTTGTGGAAAAAAGCCTCAGCTTTTAAAATCCCTCTCATGCTTCTCTGGCAACGGCCTGATGCCCCCTGGAGAGATATTAATGTCAAAGCCCTCCATAACGCGAAAGAAATCGCATTTCTTATGGAATGGAAGGACGAGACCATGAATACGACAATTGGTGTTAATACCTTTAGGGATGGCGCAGCACTACAATTTCCTGCTTCCTCTCAGATGGGACACGGAGATGCAGGGCATAAACATGTTTCGGGTATGACTCCACCTCTTTTCTTGATGGGGCATGGAGAAGGCAAGGAAGTAGCAGGGGCTGTGAATATATGGCACTGGAAGGCAGATTGGCAGGAGGCAATAGATCAAGGCGTGAAACCAGCCATGCCTATGAAGGCCCTTCTTGATAAAGAAACAGAAAGGAATACCATGGAAAAAGCAACGGCAGGCTGGAAAGTTGCTATGGTTGGAGGCGGCACAGGTATTTTCGGAAGCCAACTCCTCGTGAAGAGTCCTGTGGAAAACCTTATAGCAGGCGGTTTTGGGACACTTACAATGAAGGACGCAAGATCCCAGAATATATCAGGCAAAGGGCAATGGAAGGATGGAGTCTGGAGTGTGGTATTCAAAAGGACACTTGAGGGAGCTGATGACGATGTCAAGTTTGATACCGGCAAACTTACCCCAATCGCCTTTGCTACATGGGATGGGGGACAGAGCGAGGTTGATGGGATGAAGGCGCTCTCCACATGGTACTATGTTTCGCTCGGAAAGTAGAGCATTATCAAAAGGTTAATTAATCATAAAGAGAAAGGAGTGTAATATATGAGTCAACATTCTTCAGAGAAAAAAGGAGTTACCAGAAGAGGTTTTCTCAAAACTGCCGGGTTTGCCCTCGCCGGACTTTCCATAAGTAAAGATGTCTTTGGCTTCACAAAAATCCAGTCCATTGGAGACCCCTTAAAAGAATATGCTTATAGAGGATGGGAAGACCTCTATCGTAAGGAATGGACATGGGACAGGGTCCAGTATGCGACACACAGTGTAGGGTGTGTCGGCAAATGCTCATTGAAGGTCTATTCCAAGAATGGGATTCCGTTAAGGGAGGAGCAGACCGCAACATACCCTGTCTATGGCAAGCATACCCCCGGCAAATACAAATGGAAGTGCATGGGGAAAGAGAGGGGTGAGTACATAAGGTACGGCCCGGGAGGCAAGATACCATCCTTCTCACCGAGGGGATGCCAGAAGGGGATTATCTATTCAGATTATATGAAACAGGGCAATTTTCTGAAATACCCTTTAAAGAGGGCCGGCGAAAGGGGCGAGAGAAGGTGGAAGAGGATATCATGGGAACAGGCATTTGACGAGATTGCTGAGAAGGTCATCGATATTACCGTAAAAGATCCCGGCTCTATGATCACTACATCAAGGCCATTTTCTCAGCTCTCCAAGGGAAGTTCTGAGAGGGTTACGGGGCTCCTTGGAGGGAGCCTTGTCCCTGTCTCAGCAATGGTGGGTGATGCCTATCCAGCAGGTCATACGGTGCTTATAGGAAGGATCGGTTCCACCCGGGATGACTGGTTTACAGCCGACCTCTTCATCGGCTGGACCCAGAATTTCACCGCCATGGCGATACCCGACGCCCATTTTGCCCATGAGGCAAAGTATAACGGAGCAAAGATTATTGTGGTAGACCCCAACCACAATGTGACTGCTGCGCAGGCCGCAGACCTCTATGTCCCCATAAGGATGGGGAGCGACTCATATCTCGCAGCGGCCATCTGTAACACCATCATAAAAGAGAAGAAATATGACGCGGACTTTCTGAAGGAGCAGTCTGATCTTCCGTTCCTCGTAAGGCTCGACAACAAAAAGTTCCTTGCCCAGAAGGACATGAAGCCGGATGGCAAGGAATTTCAGTATTATTTCTGGGATACAAATACCAATCAGGCTGTAGAGGCGCCGGGCTGTCTGGACAGTCCAAAAGATAAACAGACCCTCGATATAGTCAAGTTGGGTTTTGACCCGGCCCTTGAGGGGAGATTCACTGTAAAGACAGCAGATGGCAAGAATATTGAGTGTACAACGGTCTTTGAGATGACAAAGGCCGGGATAGCAAAATACGACATGGATAGCGACATGGTAAGGGAGGCAACAGGGCTCCACCCATCGGTTATAAGAACCATGACAGACTGGATGCTGGAGTCAAAATCCCTCCACATTACCAACGGCTATAACTGCCAGAAGCACTATGACGGGTATCAGTCCGAGAGGCTCAAGATCTTGATACTTACCCTTACAGGACAAATCGGAGGACCGGGCGCCTATCATCAGACCTATGAGGGCATGAAGCTCGAAGGAGGAAGGGCAGGAGGAGGCTTACATTTTCCTGACCAGCCTGCGCGTCCTGAATTTGGAATAGACAAACCGGTAAAGGGTGGTAAACAACCTCCCAGCGTGGGTATCTACCATGAGATAATTTATGGCAATAGCCTCGAGAGGAGCAAGAAATATTTTGCGACTGCGCCACTAAAGGAACAGATAGGCTTTGATGTGAATGATATGGAGGCCTTCATGAAGGATGCCTTCGAGAAGAAGTATCTGCCATCCCAAAAGTCTCCAAAGATAGCGCTCTGGCACTCCTGCAACAACTATCGCAACAAGACAGGACAGCAGTGGTGGAGGGAAAACTACCTGCCAAAGCTGGAGCTCCTGATTGTGACTGAGCTCAGGATGTCAGCCTCCGCTCAATCTGCTGACTATGTCCTGTCTGCTGCTACTGACTACGAGAGGTGGGACGGCAGAGAGACAACCAGTAATCCCTTCTTCACCCTTTTTGGACAGGCCGTAAAGCCCATGTTTGACAGAAAGACGGACTGGCAGATATATGCAGGCTTGTGTAAGGCAATCCAGGAGAAGGCAAAGGCAAAAGGCATTAAGGGCATACCCTATGAATACTGGAGCGGGACAAAGCAGGTCAAGCGGACCATAGACCTTCAGACCATACATGACGAGTATATACAGAATGGCGAACTCGATACTGATGAGAAGGCGATAAAATGGCACAATATGAAGTCTAAAGGGCTTGGCGGTGAGGAAGGCTATGAGAAGTTTGCAAAAGAGGGTTATGTAAAATTCAGGGGACCTGCCAAATATGGCAACTATGAAGACGATGCCCCTGCCAGATCTATGAGATGGCAGGTCATAGACAAAAAACCGTCCAAGACCAATACCGGAAGATTCCAGTTCTATGTTGACCATGAATATCATATAAAGCTTAACCAGATGACGCCTAAGCCTCAATATACTGACAAGTGGAAGGGCGGACCCGTAATGCCGAGGAAGCTTGACGGAAGCCCATACCCATTTGTTATGAACTACCCCCACACCAAATGGGGCATCCATTCATCCTTCAGGGAGAACCAGTGGCTTATGAGGCTTCACAGGGGAGATGTCCATTTGTACCTCAATACAAAGATTATGAAAGAAAAGGGGATAAAGGATATGGACATGGTGAGGGTGCACAACCACATGGGCGAGTGGTTTGCCAGGGCAAAGGAATGGCCGGGGCTGCCACCATATATAGTCTTTACAGAACATGGGTGGGACCACCAGTGGGCAAAGAACTGGACCCAATATAATAATCTCAACTGCGAGTTTCTGAATCCCCTTGAGATGGCAGGTGGGAAAAGAGGGCACATAGTCTATACTGGAAACCACACAGGCAACCGCATCTACTATGAGACAGGTGTGGATATAGAAAAGGTTGAGGGATAAGAAAAGGAGGAATGAAAGATGCCTGAGTTTAAAGGAAGACAACTTCAGATGGTCTTTGACCTGAACAAATGCCTTGAGTGTCACACCTGCACATTGGCTGACAAGATGCTATGGACAAACAGGAGCGGAAGGGAATATATGTACTGGAACAATGTGGAGTCCGTGCCGGGCTTTGGCTACCCTAAGGGATGGGGGAGCGGTAAAAACCAGACAGAAAAAGGTGCTGGGCAGGTTCTTGGAGGCGGTTTTAAAGATGTTGTGCTTGAAGAGGGCAGGACTGATGGAAAGGTAAAAAGCAGGGGCCCTGTTATAGACGATGGCAAGGTTCCTGACCTTGAAAACGACTATGGAATCCCGTGGGAGTATAACTATGAGTCTGTCTTTGAACCTGGTGCATCTTATGATAAACCGGGGGCAAAAGGTGTAAGACCCCATTATATGGGCAAAGAGATAAAACCAAAATGGGGGCCAAACTGGGAGGAGGACCAGGGCGCCGGCGAGTGGCCAAATCACTGGGTCTTTGCCATTCCCAGAATATGCAATCACTGCACGCACCCAGCTTGTCTCGCAGGATGCACGAGGGATGCTATTTACAAACGGCAGGAAGACGGCATCGTACTGGTTGACCAGGAAAGGTGCAGAGGATACCGGCGCTGTGTCAGGGCCTGTCCATATAAAAAGGTCTATTTTAACGCCACAACAGGGAAGAGCGAGAAGTGTATCCTCTGCTATCCGAGGGTAGAAAAGGGTGTGCCGCCGGCCTGCTTCTGGCAATGTCCGGGAAGAATGAGATTCATAGGCTGGAATGATGATAAAAATAGCGCGGTCTATAAACTTATCCACGAATGGAAGGTTGCCCTTCCTTTACACCCGGAGTTCGGGACAGAGCCAAATGTTTTTTATGTCCCCCCAATTGGCTCCTTCAAATTTGGGCCTGATGGCGAGATGACTAACGAGAGGAGGATACCTCTTGAATATCTCGGCGCCCTTTTTGGCGGCGTGGAAAATGTGAAGAAGGTTCAGGATACCATACTGGAGGAAAGGGAAAAGATGAGAAAGGGGATAAAGAGCGAACTCTGTATAACTCTCATCAGCTATGATAGCGAGGACAGGTTCCAGTTGAATATTGATGGTAAACCTTTCAAGAGACCCGAAGAGGTGCAGTCTGTAAAGACTCAATTTGTGACACCGTCTCAGGATAGCAGCGAGCCCTATCGTGGTGGGAATATATGATGGAGACATCTATGGATGCACAGAATCATAATAGTATTATAGAATCCATGCCTGTCGAATCCATAAGCCAGGGCTATCTCTTTCTCGCCCGGTGCTTCTCTTACCCTGATGAAGGATTCTACAAGGCAATTAAGGATAATATGCTGAATGAAGAAATAAGGTGCCTGGTGGAGGAGTTGCCTTTTTTGGTTAATTTCACAGGTATGGCCTCCCCGTCCCTCCACCAGGATGAGTTTGAATCCGAGTATATAAGCTCCTTTGACATCGGGCTTGGTTCTTCTCCTCCATGCCCGCTTTATGAAAACTTTTATAGGATTGGAGAACTTACCCGCAGGGATATCCTGGAAGAAATCCTCCTATTTTATGAGCACTTTGACATCGCACTCAGTGAGGACGAGAAGGACTATCCTGACCACCTTGCTGCAGAACTGGAATTCATGGCTTTTCTATCACAGAAGGAAGCTGATTCAATATCATGCGGGAAGGACCCTGCACCTTTCCGCCTTGCCCAAAGCGATTTTTTGGAGAGGCGTCTGAATAAATGGGCTTATAGACTGGACAAGCGAATCCAGGAAAGGATCAAAGAGCCCTTTTATAAGGGTGCAAGTGGTTTTATGGTAGAGTTCATAAGTAACCACCTTTTATACCTCAAGGCGCTTAAAGGTAATGCCGCGTATATACCCTCGAGTGATTTAAACGACTAAGACCATACGTATAAGATGTTCTTCTGGGAATTTTGTGGATAAAGTAAGCTGGTGTGGTACAAGGGGTGGTTTCTCGCCATATTAGTCGTAGACCCATTTGGACTTAGACTTGTAAGATGTCATTCCGGCTTGCCAGGGATCATTCTCTAAAAAGGATTGTCGCTGGGACTTTTTCAGGGGTCTCAAGTTATAATAAAATATGAAGTTTAAGTTATTTATTCTTTCTTTTTTTCTTATTGTTGGATTAGCCCCACAAGCTGCCTTAAATAGTCTGAATAGTGAAAGTGCCGAATATTCATCCAAACAGGTTATTTACTTCAGCGCCATAACCCTCTACCACCCAATCGTTATGTATCAGAGATACCAGCCGCTTATGGACTACCTCTCTAAAAATACCCCTTATAAATTTGAACTGAAACTCAGTCAGGACTACAGGGGGATCATAAATTTTCTTAAGACCAAAAAGGTTCAGGTTGCGCTGCTCGGCGGAGTTACATATCTGGAGGCAAAAAAGGAATTCGCTGTGGTTCCTATCCTCAAACCTCTCGGTCCGGACGGCAAACCCTTTTACAGGTGCGTAATCATTGCGAGGGATACAGACAAAGAGATTAATGAACTCTCAGACCTTAAAGGCAAATCAGTTGCCTTTGCCTCAAAACTCTCGACAGCAGGGAACCTCGCACCGCTTTATCATCTATATTTAAATGGTATAACACTTAAGGACCTGTCACGATATGAAAACCTTAAATATCACGACTCAGTTGCGAGGGAGGTTTTAAGGGGAAATTTTGAAGTGGGCGCTGTAATTGACTCAGTTGCGAATAGATTTAAAAACAGAGGTCTGAAGATTATAGATGTCTCCGGCCCGATACCAGGGCTGCCTATAGTAGTGCGGGCAGATGTGTCGCCGGAACTCGTAAGCTCTATAAAAACGGCGCTCCTCTCTCTTGACTACATAAACCCGGGACACCGGAAGATTATGGAGCAATGGGACGAAGAGTTCAGATATGGGTTTGTGGAAGCCACAGACTCAGATTATGATACCATTCGAGAGATGATAAACTACATGGGCAAGAAGGGCATAAAAATACCATAATAAAGCTTTATGTTTGAGAAACTAAAAAGATGGATATTTAGCCTTCAGGGGAAGTTTATTCTCGTGGCGTCTGCATGCATCTTCATCTTTACCACAATAGGCAGTCTCATAATCCTCTCAA
>CAKKPH010000012.1 GCA_919901585.1 Thermodesulfovibrionales bacterium
CATAACTTTGAAAAGTGTTTGTCGCTGGTTTCTCAAGAAGCAACGCACGTTGCATTTTCGGACCAGGACGATTACTGGCACCCCGATAAGCTTGCCGTATTGCTCTCACGTTTTGATCAATCGACCATGCTCGCATATTCCGACATGAACATCGTGAACGAAAGAGGGGACCTGATCCACAATACATATTGGACAACGCGGAAGAATAACTATCAATACCTTGATTCCCTTCTCTTTGCTAACACGGTGACCGGTGCAGCTTCCATGATCAGGAGTGACATAGTGCCGTATCTCTTGCCCTTCCCCAAGAAAATCGGGGATTCCTACCATGACCACTGGATGGCGTGTGTCGCGCTCGCGAAGGGTTCCCTCGCATATGTTGACCGGCCACTCTACGACTATTATCAGCACCAGGATAATATAATCGGGCACTATACCCGTTCGAACGCGATTACGCTTCAGAGGATAAAGGAGGTTTTTCAAAAGATTCGGTCGGGCCTTAAGTCGGGCCAAATGTCTCAGTACATCAAATCGCTCATGTGGCACAGCCGCGAAGTGTATTTAAATGACCTGGTTCGAATAATACTTATTGCGAATATTCTGCTTCTGCGCTGCGGCGACTCCACAAAAAAGAAAAGATCCGTGATGAAGCAGTTTGCCGATTTTGAAAAGTCCGCCTGCGGAATATTAATACAGGGCATTAAGGGAAGACTATTGAGAAGAAGCACTCTCGGGGCCGAGTTTTACTGTTTTCGAAGTGTCATAATGCAAAAGCTTATGAACTCCTATTTCAGGCTGAAGAAAGACAAATTTCTCAGCCGGCATGCCGGGCTTGTTTCTCAAAAAGCATCTTCATCATCCCTCAAGGTCGAGTCTGTCGGCTCGGTAGATGTGATTAAACAGAAGATAGCTCCTTTGACTCTCGCGGTATCTGGGGAAGCAAAAATGCGTGTGAATCTGCTCATCCCTACCATTGATTTCAGGTATTTTTTCGGCGGATATATCGGGAAGTTTAACTTCGCCCTGCGTCTCGCAGAGGTCGGATATGCTGTAAGAATTGTCATCGTGGATTACTGCAATTATGACCTGCCCGCATGGAAAATGGAAATCAAGGGGTACGAGGGCCTTGAGAACTTTTTTGACACCATAGACATTGTGTATGCCTTTGACAGGGCCATCCCTGTAGAAGTTAGTCAGGAAGACACTTTTATCGCGACAACATGGTGGACTGCGCATATCGCGCACAAGGCAGTGAACGACATAAAGGCAGAACGGTTTGTGTATCTCATTCAGGAGTATGAGCCGTTTACTTTTCCTATGGGCACATTCTATGCTCTGGCGCAGCAGACATACAGGCTCCCGCACTATGCCATTTTTTCGACGGAACTTTTGAGAGACTATTTTCGCCAGAACAAGATCGGAGTATTCAGTGACGGGGAACTCGGGGATCAGCATTCAGTCTCTTTTGAAAATGCAATCCAGACGTTCTCGGTTAACGAACAGGACATGAGGGAAAGAAAGGTTAAGAGATTCCTGTACTATGCGCGCCCTGAGCAACACGCCGCTCGCAATATGTTTGACCTTGGAGTACTTGCATTGAACAAGGTAATCGAAGAGGGTTATTTTGACCGCAACCAGTGGGAGTTTTACGGTATCGGTTCTGTCAGTAATATTGAAAGCATCAGACTCTCCGGCGATGTCTCTATGAAGCTTTTGCAGAAAGTTACACTTAAGGAATATGCCGAATTACTTTCAGGCTTTGATGTGGGCCTGAGTCTTATGTTCACACCCCATCCAAGCCTGCCGCCGCTTGAAATGGCAGCTGCCGGTCTGGTTGTCGTCACAAACACCTTCGCGAACAAGACCAGGGAGAGCCTGCGATCGATATCTTCCAATATAATCGCGGTAGAGCCGACTGTCGAGGATGTGCTAAAAGGAATTGTTTCGGCTGTAGCCAGGGTAAATGATTACAGAAGCCGAATTGAGGGATCGAACGTGAACTGGAGCAAGGATTGGTCGGAATCGTTCAATGACCAGGTCATCTCCAGGATTAAAGACTTTTGTAGGGTTTAGTATTTTTTGAGATTATTTTGACCTTATAAATTCAAACGGCAAAACCAAAAACAAAATGGATAAACAGCTAAAGAAAGCCTATAAACGACCCATGCCACGGCATTATTTCATTGACCCTGGCAATTTATGCAATCTGAGCTGCCCTTTCTGTCCGACCGGGCGGAGGACTGCTAATGCACAACGAGGCCTTATGCCCCGTGAGACTTTCGACATCATATTTGACAAAATAAGAAAACATGCTAAACTTATTTGCTTGTATAACTGGGGTGAACCCTTCATCAACAAGGACATACTCTATATGCTTTCAGTTTGCGCAAGGCATCATATCCATTCTCATCTCGACAGTAATCTCACCTTAAGGGACTTCAGTGATGATGAGGCTGAAGCAATTGTCCGGTCGGGTGTTTCTTCAATTTTCGCCTCTATCGATGGGATTACTCAACAGACTTATGAGAAATACCGGGTTAATGGGCAATTGGATCGCGTTCTGAATAACTTGCGTCAAATTATGAGGGCAAAAAAACGGCTCAATATGAAAACGCCTGAGCTTGGTTGGGCCTTCTATATCCACAAATTTAATGAACACGAAGTCTTTCGTGCAAAAGAGCTTGCCGAGGAAATGGGTATCAATATTTGGTTTAAGTTGTTAAGTGCCGACCTTTCATGGCAGTCTTCGTTTCATAAGGAATGGAATGAAATACTGGCATTTCCAAAGTGGGTTGAAACTGCTTATCCTGTACCGTATGATCCGTATTTTACCGAGATTCATTTCCATAAAGCTATTCTTGAAGTGTGCAAACAACCTTTTAATACAATGATCGTCGAATGGAATGGGGATGTGATGCCATGCTGTGCTGTCTCTGGAGATGAATACAAAATGGGCAATTTGATTGAGGACAGCCTTGATGCTGTCTGGAATGGTGAAAAGTTTTGCAGGTGCCGTCAGTTTATAACCAATTTCGGTCCTGTACAGAATACCGGTGCCGTTTGCGAAACATTGATATGTCCTTTAAAGCAAAAACATAATGATCAGGTTACTGAAACAGTATCAGAAAACAGATTAGGAACTAAAAGCTGGTATGCTTTGTTTTCTCGTCATAAATTATTCAGCCGGAAAGGAAAAAACCTGCGCCGATGAACATATGTCGCTTCCGTTTAAGAATTGGGGAATATGCCTTTTAAATTTTCGAATGAAGGTTATTGTGTAACCTGCGATTCCGAAACAACCTTCTCATCTTCAAATGAGTGGCTGAGAGATTACTACATCTGCAATAGGTGTGGTTCGATTCCTCGGGAAAGGGCATTGATGTTCTGCATAGAGCGCTATTATCCGAACTGGCGCGAACTGCATGTTCATGAGTCCTCGCCTGCGCCCCGTGGTGCAAGCGAAAAGTTGAAAAAGCATTGCGTTCATTATGTACCAAGCCATTTCTTTTCAGACCATCTGTTTGGCGAGATTCATCAGAGTGGTTACAGGAACGAGAACTTTGAGGATCAGACTTTTCCGGATGAAAGTTTTGATCTTGTAATTAGTCAGGATGTGATGGAGCATATTTTTGACCCTGCCAGGGCGTTTACGGAGGTCGCGAGAACCTTGAAGCCCGGTGGTGCGCATATCTTTTCGGTACCGTTGATAAACAAGGAGAAGCCCTCTGAAGTATTGGCGGAGAGGGGCGACAAGGGGGATATTATGCATCTTCGGGAACCTGAATACCATGGAAATCCGATTGACGACAAAGGTTCTCTTGTGACAATACACTGGGGTTATGATATTAGCGATTTTGTGCTCAGACATGGAGGGTTATATACGACCATTAATTATATTGACAATTTATCTCTGGGGATAAGAGCTGAATATATAGAAATATTGGTCAGCAGGAAAATAAAATCATGAAGGTAGCATCTTCCTCTATCAGATCTCACCCCGATGCTATTATGTGAAGACAATGCCACGGGTCAGTGTAATCATCGTCAATTATGAAGGCCAGGACTTAACGCTCAACTGCCTGAAGGCCCTGGATGCGCAGTCCTTTGAAGACTTTGAAATCATTGTCGTTGACAACGGCTCATCTGATAATTCTCTGGAAGAGATACGGGAATTCGGTGAATCAGAAAATCCAGCCCATCTTTTCACGGTAGTTCTCTTAACCAATAATACGGGTTTTGCCGGCGGCAATCTTGCTGGTCTGGATGCTGCGAAATCCGAATATATAGCCCTCTTAAACAACGATACCGAGCCTGACAAGGATTGGCTTTATAATCTCGTGACCGGGATGGACACTAACCCTGACGCAGGCATCTGTGCGTCAAAACTGATTATCTATGGCACAGATGTTATCGACAGCGCTGGTGACGGATATGCGACATCCCTCAAGGGATACAAGAGAGGTGAGGGGGAAGACAAGGGGAAATATGACGAGCAGGAATATGTCTTTGGAGCTTGTGCAGGCGCAACTCTCTACAGGCGGAAGATGCTGGAAGAGATCGGTTTTTTTGACGACGATTTCTTCTTGATCCACGAGGATACGGATTTGAACCTCAGGGCGCAACTTGCCGGATGGAAAGCCCTTTATGTTCCAGCTGCCGTTGTACATCACAAGGTTAGGTCATCCATCGGCCATATGAGCGACATGGCAGTTTACTATACGTTAAGAAACAGCGAGTTTGTCAGGATCAAAAACATTCCCTGTTCAATTTTTTTAAGATGCCTGCCGGAATTTATTATTGGCACAATAACCGAATTTCTTTATTTTGCTTTTAAACATAGGAAATTAAAGCTCTATATAAAAGCGAAACTGGATGTCCTCAGATCGCTTTCAAAGATGTTAAAAAAGAGAAGGACAATAATGAAGAACAAAAAAGTTAGCTCCAAATACCTTTACAACATAATGACGCCTGTCTGGAATAAAGAATTTATTACTCAGAAAGCTCAAAAATTTTTCAAAGATTGAACCTCCGGACTAATGGCAGTAAAGCGCTTCAGTCAGTGCCGGTAAGTAAGCCAATCTGTTATCTCCTCGGTACTCGTCGGCTTTTCGATAATCCAAAACGCTTCATAATAGCCGCTCTTTTGTGTAAATATAGACCTCTGGGGATTCAACCCGAGGGCAGCATGCAGATAGACCTCAGGCTTGTTGCAAAGGCTTGTGCTGTAATTCATGATAGCGCTCTTCTTGAGTTCTATAGTCTCTGTGATATCGATAAGCTGATTGAACCTCAGAGTCGAATATACCTCATAAAAGGCCAGCTTAAAGGAAGCAAATACATTGATCAGCCTGAGCGCAATCCTTGCTGTGGCTATATGATCCTTGTGAAAGTCAATAGGGGACGGAGAAAAAACAACATCAGGCTTGTTGAGATCAATAATCCTGCAGAGCTCCTGATAGACCCTGTCTTCATGACTTCTAAGCTCACCGTCCGGGAAATTAAGAAACATGGGTTCCCTGCACCCAAGGATTTCTGAGGCCTTTCTGGCCTCTTCCCTCCGTCTTTCTGCTACAGAGGCCGAAGGTGTCTCATGAAGCCTCTCACCACTGGTCAGAAAGACGACCCTCGATGATGCCCCTGATTTGTTTGACAGCGCAATGCTGCCGCTGCAACCGAGCGCCTCATCGTCAGGGTGAGGTGCGAGTATCAAAGCAGAGTTCGTCTCTGGCAGCCAGGAGATCATATGATGTTAGGTTATCATTTGGATATAATATTGTCAAAACCCGAGCACAAGAGCTTGCATATCAATAACATATAGACTTATGCCTCTTTTTGGCAGTGGTTCCGGGCATTATGGACCCTGCAGACCAGCTCTCAGTCCGGATGTCATAATAAGAAATAATCACCTAAATAATGCTAAAATATAATAATTTTGGAGATTGCTTAGAAATAATATTTGAATGGTTACAAGGTATATAAAGGAGATGATCAGGGCGCCTTTTGAGGTGGCCAGAAACCTATATCGGTACAGACAGATACTGCGCCAAATGATCATCAGCGAGTTAAAGGGAAGATTTGCAGGGTCAATAGGCGGGCTCCTCTGGAATTTTGTTAATCCTGTCTTAATGCTGATAGTTTATCTTTTAGTATTTGTCTACATATTTAAACTCAGAGTCGGAGGCGCAGGCGCTTCAGGGGCGTCTGCGGTTTATATAATGGCAGGCCTCTTCCCGTGGGTAATACTTGCAGAGGGCCTGTCGAGAGGGACAAGCTCCCTGATAGAAAATGCAAACCTGATTCAGAAGACCTACTTCCCGACTGAGATTCTGACCGCAAAGGCCGTTCTTGCACCGTTCATAGGCTATGGCGTGGCGCTCCTGCTGCTTGCCTCATACAAGATCATATTTGACGGATTTTGGGTAATTATCTTTATATTGCCTCTTATACTGCTGCTGCAGGTGGTTTTTACCCTGGGCGTTGCTTTCCTTGGCTCTACACTTTCGGTATTCTTCAGGGATGTTATGCAGATTGTCTCCCTTGTAATAAATTTCTGGATGTATCTCACGCCTATTGTCTACTCAATGGATATGCTGCCTGAATGGGCCAAAAAAGTGATGTACCTGAATCCTCTTTAT
>CAKKPH010000013.1 GCA_919901585.1 Thermodesulfovibrionales bacterium
ATAGCGATAATAGTGATTGTACTGCTTAATGCCGTTATTGGATTCATTCAGGAATACCGTGCTGAGAAGGCGATGTCTGCCCTGAAGAAGATGGCGTCACCGACTGCGACTGTTTTTAGAAATGGAGTGCCGGAAAATATTCCGGTGAATGAGGTTGTGCCCGGAGATGTGGTTCTTCTTGACACAGGCAGGATAGTCCCTGCAGATATAAGGCTCATAGAGACATTCAACCTGAGAATTGAAGAGGCTGCGCTTACAGGAGAATCTGTGCCTGTTGAGAAACATACGGACGCGCTGGCAGATGAGTCAATGCCCCTCGGCGACAGAAAAAACATGGCTTACAAGGGCACAGTAGTTTCGTATGGGAGGGGAAGGGGCATTGTTGCAGCTACCGGCATGGAAACCGAACTCGGCAAAATCGCGACAATGCTTCAGGAGGAAGAGGAAGTAAAGACACCTCTCCAGAAACGGCTCGCAATCTTCGGTAAAAAACTCGCCATAGCAGTGCTCGCAATATGCGCCATTGTTTTTGGCATTGGTATCATCAGAGGCGAACCTCCGATGCTAATGCTATTGACTGCCATCTCCCTTGCTGTTGCTGCAATCCCCGAGGCATTACCTGCTGTTGTGACAATTTCTCTCGCGCTCGGCGCAAGGAAGATGGTAAAGCAAAACGCCTTAATAAGAAAACTCCCTGCTGTTGAGACACTCGGCTCTGTGACATATATATGCACTGACAAGACAGGCACTCTCACGCTGAACAAGATGACGGTGGAAGAGATGTGGATTGACAATAAGATAGTTCGTAGTTCGAAGCTCGTAGTTCAGAGTCAAGAAACAATTCCGCAATCCACAATCCATAATCCACAATCTATTTTAATGACTGCTCTTGCCCTCAGCAATGATTCACAGACAGGCAGCAATGGCAATGTTATCGGCGACCCAACAGAGGTGGCCTTGTTTAATATCGCTAAGGATAGCGGCTTTGTCAAAAAAGATATCGAGAAGGAATATCCGAGGGTTGCTGAGATAGCATTTGACTCAGAGAGAAAACTTATGACGACGTTCCATAAAGTCAGTGACGAGTTATTAGTAATGAGTAACGAGTTAAAGCATGATAATTCCAAAGACTCGTTACTTGTCACTCGTCACTCGTTACTGTCTTTCACCAAAGGCGCGATTGATGTACTGATTGACAGGGCAGACAGCGTCTTGACCTCCGATGGTGTCAGGCCTATTGACAGAGAGGAGATACTCAGGGCCAACGATAGGATGTCTGCAGATGGGCTGAGGGTCCTTGGAATAGCAATGAAGGAATGGCAGGCATTACCGGATGATATGTCGCATGAGAATGTGGAAAAAGGGCTTACTATCATAGGTCTTGCAGGTATGATGGATCCGCCGAGGGAAGAGGCGAAGGAAGCTGTTTCACTCTGCAAGGCAGCTGGAATAAAACCTGTGATGATAACAGGCGACCATCCGCTCACAGCGAGGACAATAGCGAAGAGGCTTGGAATTCTTGATGACGATTCAAAGGCGATAATTACAGGCAGGGAGCTCGAAAAACTGCCTATGGAGGAGTTTGAGGACAGGGTTGAACATATCAGGGTCTATGCAAGAGTGGCGCCTGAGCAGAAGCTGAAAATTGTGAAGGCCCTTCAGGACAGGGGGCAGTTCGTTGCCATGACCGGCGACGGCGTGAATGACGCGCCTGCATTAAAACGGGCTGATATAGGGATCGCGATGGGGATTACCGGGACCGACGTATCGAAAGAGGCGGCGCATATGATACTGCTTGATGATAATTTTGCGACTATCGTGAAAGCGGTCAAGGAAGGCAGAAAGATATATGACAATATCAGGAAATTCGTAAAATACCTGCTGACTACGAATTCCGGCGAGATATGGACGCTCTTTCTCGCGCCTCTTGTTGGTCTGCCGATACCTCTTCTGCCTATACATATACTCTGGATAAACCTGATGACTGACGGCCTGCCGGCGCTTGCGCTTTCTGTTGAGCCCGCGGAGGGAGATGTGATGAAGAGGCCGCCGAGACATCCAAAAGAGAGCATATTCGCCCACGGTCTTGGGCTTCATGCAATATGGGTCGGTTTATTAATGGCCGGGATTGTGCTGTTTGTTCAGGCATGGTCAATTAAAACGCAGAATGCCCACTGGCAAACTATGGTCTTCACTGTCATGTGCCTCACGCAGCTCGGCCATGTGCTTGCAATACGCTCGGAAAGAGAGTCGCTGTTCAGGCAAGGCTTATTCTCTAATAAGCCGCTTCTTAGCGCTGTTATCCTCAGCCTTGTCTTTCAGATAGCTACGATCTATGTGCCGGTTTTGAACCCTATCTTCAAGACAGAGCCGTTGACTTTGAATGAATTGTTGTTTACTTTTCTATTGTCGTCCATTGTATTCATTGCTGTTGAAATCGAAAAGCTGTGGAGGAGGCTCAGAGAGAAAAATGGAACCGCTCGATATAATCCGGAAGTATTATGAACCTGATTCAAAGGCATATCACTTCCTTCTGCTTCACAGCAGGCTGGTCGCTAAGAAGGCCCTCGAAATAGCAGAGCGTGTGCGGCATTTAGAGCCGGATATTAAATTCAT
>CAKKPH010000014.1 GCA_919901585.1 Thermodesulfovibrionales bacterium
GATCTGGCGCGAGGAGCAGGCACGCGGCTGGACGGAGCAGAACAAATTCGACGGTGTCTCTAACCCTGTGTTTCTGAGGGAGGGCGCAGCGATAAATGACTTTATGAGGCCAAACAGGGGCGTGATAGGCGCAGCAAGCCAGCAGGCTATAGCCATAATAAAAGACCTCTACAAGCCGCTCTACCTGATAGAAACCCCCTTTGTCATAACCAACGTAGAGACTGCCGAGCTGATAAAGTATGCAGCCAACTCCTTCCTCGCTACAAAGATATCGTTCATAAACGAGATGGCGAATCTCTGCGAAAAGGTCGGTGCAGACGTAAATATGGTCGCAAAAGGCATGGGCCTTGACCAGAGGATCGGCTCAAAGTTCCTGCATGCAGGCCCGGGCTTTGGCGGCTCATGCTTCCCTAAAGATACAAGAGCCATCATTAAAATCGCAGAGGACTATGGCGCTGAGCTGGGCGTAGTAAGAGCAGCGGTAAATGCAAATGAGAACCAGAGGAGGGTTGTATTCGAAAAGATAAAAGATGCAATGGGCGACCTGAAAGACAAGGAAGTAGCGGTACTCGGTCTGTCATTCAAACCTGACACTGATGACATGAGAGAGGCGCCTTCCTTATATATCATAGAAAGGCTCCTGCAGGAAAAGGCAAGAGTAAGGGCATATGACCCTGTTGCAATGGAGAATGCCAGAGCGGTTCTCCCTGATATCAAATACTGTGAGGATGCCTACGAGACAGTAGAGGGTGCCGACGCCCTGATAATCGTGACCGAGTGGAACCAGTTCAGGAACCTCGACCTCAAGCGTATCAAGACCCTGCTCAGGAAGCCGTCCTTCTTTGACCTGAGGAATATCTACGAACCGGAGAAGATGAGGAAGCTCGGCTTTGATTACTACTGCGTCGGCAGGTAGAGGCTTGACTTTATTAAACCAGACCTGACCCTATCTTAGTCGATGTGTATATTTCGTCATCCATAAGGTTAAGCACATAAACAAACTGTTCTCGCGGGTTACCTGGATTTTGAGAGCTTGATGTAATGTAATTAAAATAATCATGATTTTAAAAGGCATTCCAAATGCATGGGTTATAATGATTACGTTTTGTAAAGTTAGCGCTCATACATTTAAATAGAACCGTCCCATTTGCTCCCTCTTTAAATACATGTGCCAGGATCTCGGCCCTTTTGTGGGCAAGGTGGTTTCTTCTTCTGAGC
>CAKKPH010000015.1:0-1222 GCA_919901585.1 Thermodesulfovibrionales bacterium
TGAATGGATAGATTGCAACGATTCAGAAAGCAGCATAATCTCATTCATAAGGCACTCAAAAAGAGATAAAGATTTTTTAGTTGTCGTCATCAATTTTACCCCTGTACCACGGAGTAATTACAGGCTTGGGGTTCCCCTGTCCGGATTTTACAGAGAGGTATTAAACAGCGACTCATCTTTGTACTGGGGGAGCAACATGGGTAATGGAGGCGGGGTATCTGCGGATGGCATATCATCCCACAACAGGCCGTATTCAATTAACCTGACCCTCCCGCCTCTTGCTGTCCTGGTATTAAAACCGGAGAGATAAAATAGCGTCAGCCCTTTATCATCTCTTCTATGGTGATAATTACAGACTCTGAGATAGCCTTCAGGTCATAGCCTCCCTCAAGTGCGAATATCACAGGGAGATTGGATGATAAGCCTGTCCCTGCAGGAGAAGCGCAGGAAAGAATAGCATTGATAATACTCCTGACCCCTTCATTCGAGACCCTTATGCCGGCGAGCGGATCATTCGTATGAATATCGTATCCCGCAGAGACGATCATGATGTCAGGCTCGAACTCCTTGACGAGGTGCGGCAGGATGTCGTGATAGGCAGTGGAATACTCCCTGTCTCCTGACCCGCTTCTCATAGGCACGTTATAGGTAAATCCCTCGCCCCTGCCGGTTCCGCGCTCTGACTCAGCACCGGTTCCTGGATAGTGCGGATACTGGTGAGTGCTGAAATAGAAGACTGTATCGTCATCCTCAAAGATGTGCTGTGTGCCGTTGCCGTGGTGGACATCGAAGTCTATGATGAAGACCTTTTTGTAGCCGACAGCCTGAGCATGCCTTGCACCTGCTGCAACGTTGTTGAATAGACAAAAACCCATGGCCCTGTCAGCCTCTGCATGGTGTCCCGGAGGCCTTACAGCGCAGAAGGCTCTTCTGATTTCGTTGTCCCTGCATCTCTCTACAGCCTCGATCACAGCGCCTGCTGCATAAAGCGCTGCATCTATGCTCCCTTCCGATACGTATGTATCAGGATCGATATAGCCATTGCCAAAGTCCATGACCTTTGAGATGTAGCTCTTATAGTGGACCCTCTCTATCTCATTGATGTCTGCCTTGCGCGGGACAATATGGACGAGTTTATTCCAAAGGGGAGACATTTTTAGCGCGCCGACTATTGAGATCAGCCTGTCCTTGCATTCAGGATGCCATTGAGGGGTCTCATGGC
>CAKKPH010000015.1:1322-6791 GCA_919901585.1 Thermodesulfovibrionales bacterium
ACTATTGAGATCAGCCTGTCCTTGCATTCAGGATGCCATTGAGGGGTCTCATGGCGGAGGAAAACTTCATCGTACACAAAACCGGTTTTCATGGTAAAATTCTATATCATACCGGAGCGTTAGTAAACCCCGTTAGAAAACATTGGCTTTCTAACGGGTTCAAGCAATATTAAATGCCTAAGCATATTAAGTTGAGGTGACAAAGAGAAGCCGTTGAGTTTAGAAAAAGTGATGATTGACGCAGACAGTCTTCGCGTTTTATCATAATCAGCTATGCTGACGCCTGACAAACAAATAGAGATAATCAAGAGAGGCACTGTTGAGATAATCGTCGAAAAAGAGCTCTTCCAGAAACTTGACAGGTCTTATAAAGAGAACAGGCCCTTAAAGGTCAAGGCAGGGTTTGACCCCACCGCACCGGATATCCACCTCGGGCACACTGTCCTGCTCGAAAAAATGCGGCAGTTTCAGGAACTCGGACATGAGATTGTATTCCTGATAGGCGATTTTACCGGCATGATAGGCGATCCGACCGGGAGGTCAGAGACAAGGAAGCCCCTGACGGAAGAAGATGTGTTAAGAAACGCTGAAACCTACAAGGAGCAGGCGTTCAAGATCCTCGACCCGGACAGGACGAGCATACGGTTCAACAGCGAATGGCTCATGAAGATGACCCTTGTTGAGATTATCAGGCTTCAGGCTAAGCAGACTGTGGCAAGGATGCTCGAAAGGGTGGACTTCAAACAGAGGTTCGCAAGTCAGAGCCCTATAGGCATGCACGAGTTCATCTATCCGTTGTTGCAGGGGTATGACTCGGTTGAATTGAGGGCTGATGTGGAGCTTGGCGGGACTGACCAGAGATTCAATCTGTTAATGGGCAGGGAGATTCAGCAGGAATACGGGCAGTCTCCTCAGGTGCTTGTTATAACGCCTCTGCTGGAGGGCCTTGACGGTGTCAAAAAGATGTCAAAGAGCCTCAATAACTATGTAGGCATAACAGAGCCGCCTGGCGGAATGTTCGGGAAACTGATGTCCATAAGTGACGACCTCATGCTTAAATATTATGAACTGCTGAGCCATATCTCCATGGAAGAGTTAATTGCCCTAAAGCGGGGCCTTGCGGACGGAACAGTCCACCCTAAAAAGGCAAAAGAGGACATTGCCTTAGAGATTACCGGGAGATACCGGGGGATGGACGCTGCAATTAAGGCCAAAGAAGAATTTGAGCATGTATTCAAGGATAAGGGCCTGCCCGAAGACGTGCCTGTCTTCGAATACCGGTGGGACGAAGCCGGGGTATGGATACCGAAACTCATGAAGGAGTCCTGCCTCGCAAAGAGTACAAGCGAGGCTGTTAGGCTGATAAAACAGGGCAGCGTAACAGTAGATGATGCAAAGATGGAAGACCCGGAAAGAAAACTAAGTGAGGGTGAATATCTCTTTAAGGTCGGCAAGAGGAAATTCATGAAGATCAAACCGGGAAGGTGATAGTTATGACCGGACATGAAGTCTCCTCACTCCAGCCTGTTAAGAGGAGTTCCCCCGGTTTAGTTGAGACGTTTAGACGTAAACAACATGGAGGCACAGAGAGGAGTTCAAGTCTGAGGCAGTAAAGCAGGTGACAGAGATGGGCTGAGGAGCCCGTGAAGCAGCGAAGAGTTGTATCACATCTCTCCGAAGTTATTTCTGTATCGTTCAACGAACTCTTCATAAGTGTATCTGTGCTCCTGCGTGCCGTATTTCTCTATGGCATAGGCAGCCGCAACCGCCCCCATCTTTGCAGAGACCTCAATATCCCTTCCTTCAGCAAGGCCTCTCACAAAACCTGCCCTGTATGCATCCCCTGCACCTGTAGGATCTACAACAGCATCTGCCTTAGCAACAGGGATACGGATGTCAGAGCCTGAAGTGCTTATGACAGAACCTTTATCGCCGAGGGTAGTTATTATCGTCTCTGTCATCCCCAGCAGGGAGCGCTTGCCGAGGCCTGTAATCTTCATTATCATCTCGAGTTCATAGTCGTTCGATATCATGACCGTTGAGCCGTCAATCCATTCCTTTAGTGAAGCACCATCCCACAAGGTTAATGACTGGCCCGGGTCGCATATATGCCTGATGCCCTTTTCCCCGCATATCTTCGCATAGCCTTTCATGTCCTGCAGGTTTCCTGGCGCTATTATTACAAGCGTGTTATCAGGCTCAATGCTGTTAAAGTCGTATTCAGAGGGATACTTCATCGCTCCGGGATTGAATCCTGTTATCTGGTTATCAGCGCGGTCAGTTGTTATGTATGCTGATGCCGTGAATTCGTTCTCTATCACCCGTATTCCATCGACAGATATTCCGTTCTCCCTGAGCCACTCGAAATAGTTTATATAGTCCCTGCCTATGGTTGCGAGTATCAGCGGTTTTTCCCTAAGGAGACTTAGTGAGTAAGCGATGTTCCCGGCAGTGCCTCCGAATTTTTCTACCATCCCGTTAAGGGTGAAACAGACATTCAGGATGTGGATCTTGTCAGGCAGGATATGGTCCGAGAACCTGCCCGGGAAGTCCATAATCCTGTCGTACGCCATTGAGCCCGATATATAGATATTCATATCCCTCCGTGCTTCATTGAAGTGCCTTAAATTCCCCTCCTTTATAAGCCCTGATCTGGAGCAACTCACTCTTTTTATTCTGGATAGAAAATAATTCCTTTTGAAGAGGTTCGATCTCGAGCTCAAGCTGCCTGAGCTGATAAATATTATATTTGTAACGCCGGCCCATTTTTTCATTAATGGCTGTTGTCAGTCTCGCCTCCTCATTATTCAGTGCCTTGAGTTCAGCATCCAGACTCTCGATCTCTGCTCTCAAAGCATCAGCACGCGAAGTTCTGTCTGTGGTTTTTTCTGCAGGAGGCACAGCAACAACATCTCTGTCCCCTGTCCTGTTTTTTATACTGAAATCCTTTTCAGAGGCTCCGGTCTCCTCGATCTTCAGAATGTCTTTCTCAGGTATCCCCATAGAGCCGCCGCCTAAGTGTATAAGCACCTCTCCGTCCTTCTTTTCATAGGAGCTCACTCCGGATATCGCAGAGCCGTTCTTAAGATAGATTTTATATGCTGCCAAAGCCGGAAGTGGAAGCAGCATGATCATAGCAAGCAGACATGCTACCTTCTTAAACATTGTCTTCCCTCCTTAATGCATTCACTATGTTTGCAGCGATTTTTTTGTTAAAACCCTTAAGCCCTGCTATATCTTCAGCAGACGCCTTCCTTATAGCCTCTATACTACCAAAATTTCTCAAAAGTTTAAGCCTTCTCTTCTCGCCTATGCCGTGTATTTTCATGAGCGGTGATTCTATAAATTTTTTATCACGTATCTTTCTGTGGTATCTCAGCGCAAACCTATGGACCTCATCGCGTATCTTCTTAAGAAACAAAGCTGCAGGGCTCCTGTCCTCAAGACCGACAATTTCAGATGTAGGCAAAAAAGCCCTGTCAGGGTCCTTTGCAATCGCAACGAGCATGGGTTGCCTGTTGTCACTCCTGATGATATTACTTGCTTCAAGTGCTTCCTTTGCCTTATTGAGTTGGCCCTTGCCGCCATCTATTACAATAAGGTCAGGCACCATATCTCCGATATTCTCAAGCGTTCTTCTGATAATCTCATCCATCATTGCATAATCATCCACACCCGACACCTCTTTTATCCTGAGATGCCTGTACATGTCAGTCACAAATATGCCGTTGTTCCAGTAAATGAATGCGCCGACAGATTCTGTCCCTGAGGTTGTTGATACGTCAAAGGCCCCTATGCTGCGGGGTGTGTAGGGCAGCCCGAGTTTTTCTTTGACCTGTCTAAGGACTTCGGTATGGCCTGATGTCTTCCTGTCACTCAGTACCTGTGCTGCATTTTCATCAGCCATCTTCAGGACCTCGAGCCTTTTGCCCCTTTTTGGAGTTTTAATCTCAACAAAACTGCCCTTTTTTGTTTTTAACCATGCCATCAGATTCCCGGCATCATCAGGCCTGACTCTTGTGACAATCTCGCTTGGCGGGATAATCTCTTTTGAATAGAACATCTCTATGAAGCTGTGTAGAACCTCGCCGGATGCAAGTCCGCCTGCATCCCTGATATAAAAATCCTTTGTGCCTATCAGTATTCCGTTTCTTATAAAAAAAACATCAAAGACCACGTCCGACCGGTCTGAAGACAAGCCTATTGCGTCTATGTCGCCGAGTTCCGGTGATATCACTCTCTGCGATTCCCATACATGTTTTAGTGCTTCAATCCTGTCTCTTATCTTCGCAGCCTCTTCGAAATCAAGCCTGGCAGAAAAGCTGATCATCTCTTTTTCTAATTTGTTGATAAGGTCACCTTTTTTGCCCGTCAGGAACAACCTGACCCCGTCAACAATCTTCTTGTACTCTTCGCTGCTGATTAGGCCGGCACATGGGCCGTCGCACCTCCCCATCTGGTATTGTATGCAGGGCCTGTCAATATTTTTTAGGTTATATCTGCAGGGCCTTATCCTGAAATTCTTCCTTAAGAAAGAGAGGGCGTCCCACATGCTCTGGGCAGGGACATAGGGGCCGAAATAAAGGCTGCCGTCCCTTTCGATCCTCCTTGTAACCTCAAGCCTCGGCCATTCTTCATTAACAGTCAGCTTCAGATAAGGATAGCTCTTGTCATCACGAAGAACAACATTGAACCTCGGTTTGTGTTGCTTTATAAGGGTTGCCTCGAGAACAAGGGCTTCGAGTTCGTTCTTTGTTATGATATAAGAAAAATCTGTTATCAGCCTTACCATCGCAGACTTTCTCATGTCGAGTCCGTCATGTTTCTGAAAATATGTTTTCAGGCGATTCCTGAGGTTCTTTGCCTTTCCGACATAGAGTATTTTGTCCTTCTGGCCCTTAAAAATATAAACACCCGGACTTTTGGGAACGAGTGATATTTTATCTTTCATCATAAAAAATAGTAACAAAGCACGAAGGAAGCGTCAAGGAAACATTGAAATATGCTGTTTATATTAATTTAAGGTAATTCATAGATAATTGTATTAATTGTGAGTATTTTTGAAATAAAATGCTTTTATTGCCTTAATTACCTGTTTTTCTGTCTTGACTATATTTTAAAAAATGTTATTCTATTACTAAAGATGTAGATAAAGATTCAAACAGGGTAGCTCTTTAAAAAGAGTAACTATCTATGTATGGTCTTTTTTTCTCTGCAGTCACTTGGGGGAATGTGAACTGAGGGAATAAATTAATTAAGGGAACCCTGGTCTGGATGTAGTGATGTTGATGCCGCAAGGCAGATAGGAAAAAGCCTAAGCATCTGTCAGGATACCCGCTTTAATTTGAGCCTCAGGAAGCTCAAACTCCTCATGGAACTGCGGAGATGTTCTTTGAAAACTAAAAAGTAGGTCACTGTCGATTTCGATTTAACCAGTATCAAATGAGAGTTTGATCCTGGCTCAGAACG
>CAKKPH010000016.1 GCA_919901585.1 Thermodesulfovibrionales bacterium
TTTTAACCTGCTATTTATAGACCCCGTATTTTTTTGAAGCCTCGACCATTCTCTTGGCATTGCGCAGAGGTGCATTCGGCCCAAACTCGCATCCTGTTGCAAGGACGAAGCCTCCGCCCTTTGCAAAGATCTCTATCTCTGCCTTGCACTCCTCCTCTATCTCCTCAGGGGTTCCGAGCATTGCGACCGGCCCGGGTGGTACCCAGCCGATGGTGGATATCTTGCTGCCCCATTTTGCCTTGTGCTCCTCCCAGCTGTCCACGTCATCAGCCACGTAGGCATGAGAAATTGCAGTCGGGTGACCCCACTTCTCGGTCATGTCAAAGTATATGCCGTTTCCGCAGTTGTGAAAGCTCACAATTGCCCCTGCATTCCTGACCGCATCAGTCACTTTCTTTACAGACTCGCCCTCAAACTTCTCCCACAGTTCCTTACCCAAGATGCTCTGAGAAGCATAGAGGTTGTCATAACAGACTGAATGGGCGCCTGCCTCTACCTGGGCTATTGCATACTCAACAAGCACTTCGTCCATGAGTTGAAGTGTGGCCATTACCTCATCCGGGTGTTCGACCAGGTCCATGAAGAAGTTCTCAGGCCCCCTCATCATGCTCAGGGTCCCCAGCGAGCCATAGACAAAACCTACGATCGCATGAGTCTTGCCGATCTCCTTCGAAAGCCCAGCGGTCAGGTCTATGACTGCCTTCATCCTCTGCGTCTTCCTCGGGTTGACCTTCTGGACCTTCTTGTAATCTTCCTTGGGGTTCTTTATGAAGTTGTCGTCGTAGTTCGGATGTGCTGTGTCAAACTCGGGGAATATTACCTCGCAGCCAAAGGCCTGGGCCTCAACTGAGAGGTCCAGAAGCATTACCACGCCGTCATGCCCCACCATGTCAAGTGCGTCTACATGCCCCTGTACCATCGCTTCAATGTTCGTACCCTGAGACCATTCTCCATAGGTGAGGCCTGCAAACCTGTGCGTCGCTCCACAGAGAAGCGGTGCACAGGGTACCCTGTCAGGCTCCTTGAACGAAAAGGTCGTCCCTACTCTCTCAAGACCCGTCATCTGCTCTGTCTTGGTAATTATCTCTGCCATTTCCTTTCCTCC
>CAKKPH010000017.1 GCA_919901585.1 Thermodesulfovibrionales bacterium
AGATTCCGGACAAGCCGGAATGACAAACTGTCTTGGACTTATGTCGCCGTGTATATCACGGAATATTTTTACCTCTTGGCAGTGCCTATAGCAAGGCCTGATATAATCCTGTCAAGGAAGATGGTATATAAAATTGCTACTGGAACACTCGCAATCAATGCCCCGCCCATAAGCGCTCCCCAGTAGAAGACATCCCCCCTAACGAGTTCTGTTGTCATCCCTATGCCTATGGTCTTTTTCATAGAGTCCTGAATGAAGGCGAGCGCATATATGTATTCGTGGGCAACAAGGGTGAAGGCAAAGACTATGACAGTCACTATACCCGGAACAGATATGGGGAGGAGAATCCTGTAAAAGGCGCCAAGCCTGCTGCAGCCATCTATCAGAGCCTGTTCTTCAATTTCCCTTGGGACAGACTTGAAGAAGCTCATCAATAACCACGTGCAGAACGGTACGGTAAATGTCGGATAAACCAGGATCAATGACCAGAGCGAGTTCTGGAGGCCGAGGGTTGAGACAACCCTCGTCAACGGGATAAATAGGAGAGTCGGGGGAATGAGGTATGTAAGAAACAACCCTATCCCAAGGTTTTCGCCCCACCTGCCGGCCATCCTCGCAAGGCTGAAGGCCGCAGGGACAGCCAATACAACCGTTATCGCAACAACTGCTATGCCGACAAGAAAGGTATTGAGAAGAAATTTTGTGTAAAGAGTCTGGTTAAAAAGGAGGTCCAGATGCTCTAAGGTGAGTGGTTCATTCAAAAGGAAGGGATTGTTGTTAGGGTTAAAAAGATCATGGCTTCTTTTAAACATTGTAATGAGCATTACATAAAAAGGCGCAGCAGAAAAGACTATGAAAAAAGTCAAAGCCCCATATAAACCACCTTTTGATAATATCCTCTTCAGCACTATATCACCACAGCTTTTTTTGCAAGCCTCAGCACAATAGCAGCCAGACCTGCAAGCACAGGGAAAAAGAATAAGGCGATGGCTGCACCCTGAGCAAGGTCGCCTCCCTGAATGCCCTTTAAAAATGCAAGACTTGCGAGAACCTGAGTGCTATGCGAAGGAGGCCCGCCTTTTGTAAGGACCCATACTACCGTCATATCCGTGAAGGTGAAGAGGGTAGAAAACAGGACAGTCACCCCAATTACAGGGAAAAGCAGGGGGATATTGATATGAAACAGGCGGCGGAAGTAACCTGCTCCATCCACCTGTGCAGCCTCAGTGATCTCCTTCGGGATCGAATTTATCCCTGCAATGAGTATTACTGTTCCAAGGGGCAGAAGGCGCCATACATGCACCAAAATAACAGATGCCATTGCGAGTTCAGGTATGCCAAGCCAGTACATATTGCTCATCGGGCCTAAGACGGCACCTGGTTTTCCAAGCAACCCCAGCCTCCTTAGAAGCCAATCAATGGGACTAAAAAGAGAATCTAAAAACCAGAGGTAACCGATCGTACCAAGGGCAATGGGAGCTGTCCATGGCATCATGACAAGGAATCTAACAATCCATTTGCCCTTAAATTCCCTTATCAAAATTTCAGCGAGGATATGTGAAAGGATAACCACAAGACCTATAGAAACAAAGGTGAATATAAAGGTATTGGCAAGTGATTTCAGGAATATCCTGTCCTGAATAAGGTCCGTGAAGTTGCTTATACCGATAAACTTAAAATCAGGGTTTCCGACTGTTATATTACTAAAGCTATATACAAATGACATGATAAAGGGGAAGCCTACAAAAAAGAGGACATAAAGGACTACAGGCAATAGAAGCAAAGGTGCAAGGACACTCTCACGGTCTAAGATATCTCTCCATTTCATCTTTCAATCCTATTGCCGTTTTTTTTATCAAAATATCTAACGTCCTCAACACGCACGGAAAAATCGTATTCCTCTCCCTCTTTTACAGGATAACGCAGAGAGAGGTTGGAGATCACCTTCGACTTGCCAATTATCCCGTAACAGAGCCTGTATGAACCTAAATTTTCGACCCTTTCAACCTTGAATCCGAACCTTATCAAATCCTTGCTTGGGATAAGCTCTGAAGGTAAAAATGTCTCGGGCCTGAAACCGAGTATTACACTGTCATGGTCTATGAAGTTCATGGGTGGAACCCCTACAAAGCCGGCAACAAATATATTCGCAGGCTCATGATAGATATCATCCGGCACCCCGATCTGCCTGATTACGCCCTCATTCATAACAGCGATCCTGTCCCCAAGGCCCATCGCCTCTGTCTGGTCATGCGTAACATATACGGTAGTAACCCCGATTTCCCTCTGAAAAAGTTTGAGTTCTTCCCTCGCTGTATGCCTCACCTTGGCATCGAGGTTAGAGAGAGGCTCATCCATCAGCAGCACCTTGGGCCTTCTGACAAGGGCCCTTGCAATAGCCACCCTCTGCCTCTCGCCGCCAGAGACCTGTGACGGCAGCCTCTCAAGAAGATGTCCAATAGCGAGAAGGCCTGCTGCCCACTCCACTTTCTTTTTTATATCCTCCCTGGCCAGACCTTCGACCATAAGCGGGAAGGCTATGTTTTTAAAAACAGTCTTGTGGGGGTAAAGGGCATAGCTCTGAAAAACCATCGCTATCCCCCTTAAACGGGGAGGCATCTCATTCACGACCTCCCCGTCTATGATTATTTTTCCTTCCGTAGGTCTTTCAAGTCCGGCAAAGAGCCTCATAAGCGTTGTCTTCCCGCTGCCTGACGGCCCAAGGAGCACTACAAACTCCCCGTCTTTAATCACTAAATCAACGCCGTCAACAGCCTTAACATGGCCGAAGTATTTCTTAACCCCTATGAGTTCAACCTTTGCCATCCTTTACTTCTTCTTCCCTATAAGTCCCTGAGCCTTCCATTTTTCGAAGACTTTTCTGCATTCTTCAGTTGCCTGCTTGACGGACTCTTCCGCACTCTGCTTCCCTTGCGCAACCTTTGCGAGCATGTTTGGAATGACATAGGTGCTGAAAATCTCTCCCTCGGCAGGATTTGCAGGACCCGGATATCCGACATTCGTGCTCCATTTTTCTGCGTCCTTAAGAGGCAATAACTTATCCTTCCTCTCCCCGGGGAGCGCATAGGGGTCTTCGCTAAACCAGGCATTGTGGAGGTCCCTCAGGGTCTTTGCATCCTTTAGCTTCATGTATCCCCTCTCTCCTGAAGGTATCTGTGTGTTAAAGAAGGCAGGCGAGGCATAAAGCTCGCTTTCCCACATAGCCCTGTCGTAGTTTTTAGACAGGTCAAGCAGGAACTGCTTTGCCAGGTCAGCATTCTTTGAGGCGAATTTCGGTATGACCGAGATGTAAATGACATGCTCACAGGCCAAGGCAGTACCCCTCGGTCCTTTTAAGGCCGGGGTGAAAAAGATATCCTTTGCGATCTCCGGTACATCCTTCTGCGCAGACCTGTAGGCAGAAATGGAGTTAAGGATATAGGAGGCCTTGCCTGCAATAAGGAGCTGGTTGTTCGAGGCTGCATTCCAGCCGAAGACCTCCGGAGTCAATGTGTTTTTGTAAAGCTCGGCCATGAATTTAACAGCCTCGACTGTATTCTTGCTGTTCAAGACCAAATTCTCATTCTCATCCTGTATCGAGGCGTCAAAAGACCAGAGAAGCGCCCTGCCGGCCATATTAGAGTCGAGTTCCTGAGAGAGACCTATACCCATCTGGATTCCGAGTTCATCCTTAATCCTTTTGCCGTAGGTCAAGAGGTCTTCCCATGTTGAGGGTCCGTCCGGCTTCCCGACCTTTTCCCAAAGGGACTTCCGGTAATCGCCCGGGTCAATAGTCCATCCGTGACAGAACCCGTAGAACTTTTTGGTGTTTGGATTGTAAGTACTCCTCGTAGCGTAAGGGACCTGTTTCCCGAATTTTTTCTGGGCCTCCTGATTTATATCATTAAGGTCAAGAACGCTTGGCTCAAAATCCGACGGAGGGTCAATGAATTCGACTATATCGTGGCCTTTCCCAGCGGCTACCTCAGAGGCAAAGGTGCTCCTGAGGTCAGCAAGCCCGACATGATCGACAATCACATCAACATTGTGCTCTTCGCCCCATTGTTTGGCATACGGGTCAAACCAGCGGTCATACCTCTTGACAAAGTGACTCCACTGGAGTATCCTTAGTGTCCTTCTGTTGGTTTTCTGAGCAAAAACGTCCTTGATCATGGCCGGACCGAGCGCTAAGCCTGCAGCGCCTATGCCCGCATTCCTGAGAAAATCGCGCCTCGTGATACGCTTTTTCATAGTTACCTCCTTGTTAATAAGTTACTTAACTTATATCACAAACAGCTATCAATTGCAACATGCGCGGCTGCAATATGCGCGGCTGCAATATGCGCGGCTGTGGATTCTCATCAAAAAACAACCCAACTTAGGCCTTAGTTCACACGCCCTCTATATGGGTGAGCATTTCGGTGATTTCAGATACTGATTTTAATCCGTTTCGGACACATAGAGAGCATTAGTCAAATTAACGACTCATCCGTCGTAACAATAATCGTTGCATCGGCTATATTTATTTGCTATCATAATGCTATCACTAATTGAACAAGGAGGTAAGCAATGGCGCAAATACTTGTAAGGAATATTGAGCCTGAAACTGTCAACCGTCTCAAGCTGCGGGCAAAGAGCCATCACCGTTCGCTGCAGGGTGAGGCAAAGCTTATTTTGGAAGAAGCAGCGGAGAAGATAACATGGGAAGACGCGATGGAACGTGCAAGAAAAATACGGGAGAGTTTTGGCGGCAAAAAGTTTTCAGACAGTGCCGCACTGATACGTGAGGACAGAGATCGTTAATGGGGTATGTTATTGATGTAGTGTTGCAATAAAATGGTATCTTCCTGAAGAGCATAGCGTCCACGCCGTGCGTTTGCCGTTTCTCGCTGTTCAACTTCACTGCCCTGACCTTATGTTTGCTGAAACCGGCAATATCTTATGGAAGTATGTCCTGCGATCCGAGTGTTCTCATGGCAAGGCTGTTACCATTTTAAGAGAATTGAAGGCGCTATCAATAAAAGTATGGAATACACCCCAGATTGCTGAGGAGGCGCTTGAGATAGCCTGCCGCACAAAAAGAACCTTTTACGATAGCCTCTATGTCGCTCTTGCCGTAAAAAATAATTGTCAAATGGTTACCGCTGATCTCAAACTTTATAATGCACTTAAAGAAACCTCATCGAAAAAACATATCCTCTGGATTGAGGACATTCCTCAACATACGCTTAGGGGACGTTGATGAATTAGTTAACTTATTCACCTTGCCATCATCTTCGAA
>CAKKPH010000018.1:0-5109 GCA_919901585.1 Thermodesulfovibrionales bacterium
ATATAAGGGAGCTCGAAAATACTATCGAGAGCGCTGTGGTGCTCGCTGAGAACGATACCATCTGCAGGGAGGAACTGCCTTTTGGAGTCAGATCACCCGGCAATAGTGTAAGGAAGGACCTGACACTCAAAAGCATCGAAAGATCGCATATTCAAAACATCTTGAATATGCTGGGAGGCAACAAGAAAAAGGCTGCTGCACTTCTCGGGCTTGACGCCTCGACGCTCTGGAGGAAACTCAAGAGATATCAGGGATGAATGCTCATAGCTGATTAAAATGTACACAACAACAGACCAGACACTTGAAAAACAGAACAAGAAGCTCTCTGTCCTTTACGAGATAGCGCTCACTGTCGGCAGGTCCCTTGACCTCAGGTTAATCCTCGACGACGTGCTCGGGAGGATAATCGCCTTTATGGGTGTAGATGCCGGAGTAATCTATGTCATAAACGATGAGACCCTCGAGATGATCCCTGTAACCTACAGGAATCTTTCAGAGGCGGTTGTAAGAGACCTGAGCGAAAGAAGAGTAAAGGTCGGTGAATGTATGTGCGGCAATATCGCACAGTACAACAGTGAGGTCATAATATTCGAGAGGGCTTCGAGTGACCCCCGATTTACAAGGGCTATACTTAAAAAGGAAGGGATGGAATTTTATGCCGGACTACCTATCACTGCAAAGGGCAAGGTGGTCGGAGTCATTTGCGTCATCACCCACTCGCCCTACTTCCCTGATAAAGAAAACCTCGATATCCTCAGGGCAGCCACAGTACCTATAGGTCTCGCAATCGAAAACGCCGTCCTTTTTGAGTCTGCCAGGAAAGAGGCTGAGATAAATATGAGGTATTACAACTTTGACGGCATAATAGCGAACAGCCCCCAGATGATCGAGGTCCTGAACCTCGTCAGGAAAGTGACTGATACACCCTCAAGCATCCTCATTTATGGCGAAAGCGGTACAGGCAAGGAGCTCATTGCGAGGGCCATACACTTCAACAGCATCAGGAAAGAGACCCCTTTTATAGCCGTAAACTGTGCGGCTATACCTGATAGCCTGCTCGAGTCAGAGCTCTTTGGATATGTAAAAGGGGCCTTTACAGGGGCAAATAATGACAAGAGGGGTCTCTTTGAGGCAGCAGACGGCGGCACTATCTTCCTTGATGAAGTCGAGGCAATGAGCAAGAACCTTCAGGCAAAACTCTTGAGGGTCTTGCAGGACAGGACCTTCTTCAAGGTCGGTAGCACGAAACCTGTTACAGTAGACCTCAGGATAATCGCAGCATCTAATCAGGACCTCGATGCAGCGGTGAAGACGAAACAGTTCAGGCAAGACCTCTTCTACAGGTTAAACGTAATTAAGATAACACTCCCTCCTCTGAGGGAAAGGGTTGACGACATCCCTCTGCTTGCCAGATACTTCATAAACAAGTTCAACAAGACAATGGGCAGAAACATAAGGAGGCTCTCTGACGATGCAATGAACATACTGCTGAGCTACAGATGGCCGGGCAATATCAGGGAACTCGAGAACTCTATCGAGCGCGCGGTCGTCGTGGCAGAGACAGATGCCATAATGAGAGAAGATCTGCCTGTTGAGATAACCTCAAGCACCGGTGAATCAGCTGGCGACCTCTCACTCGAAAATATAGAAAAGAGCGTGGAGCTCGAACATATCAAAAAGGTCTTAAACATAGCAGGCGGCAACAAAAAAAAGGCTGCGGAGATACTCGGCATAGATGCTTCAACTCTATGGCGCAAAATGAAAAGGTATGATAAAAATTTCTAATTGCATATTTGCAATACCCTAAAACCCCTTAGAAAATAATTGCTATCTATTTATTTGTTCCAATCTTCTGCCTATTGAAATTATTTTTCATTGCATGTTTGCAATCATGGTTAGTTAGTGCTGATATTCCGGGAAAGCTCAATAGGTTCTTAAATAACCCTTATTTTAAGCGAGTTACTAAGTAACCGTCAAAATCTTCTTATCTGATTTCAGAAATATTTCTGATTGGCAAACAATTTGCATAATTATATAATTAAAATCTTTAATCAGGGAGGTATAGAGGTATGGCTGTAGTAAATGGTCTTGACACCGATAAATTGGTGAGTGTCGTGGAAGCGGTCAAACAAAATTGGGAGGCCGGTAAGACAGTATGGAAGGCTTCAACTAATTGGAAGGGAGCATTTAAAGTAGAAACAGGTTCCAGGGATTTCAAGATCGGGGTAGATGAACCGGAATTGCTCTGCGGGACAAACACTGCGGCTAACCCGGTTGAACTAGTCCTTCAGGCCTTTGGTGCATGCCTGACAATCGGATATGTAATGAATGCCGCAGTAAGGGGTATAAAGATTGACGACCTGAAAGTTGATGTTGAAGGTGAGATAGATTTGCCGGGCTTCCTCGGTCTTGAAGCTCCTGAAAAATATAATATGGCAAAACTCCCCGGATACAAGAATATAACTGCAAATGTTAAGATTGCATCGTCGAATGCCGACAAGAAGACACTTGAAGACCTCCACAAACATGTGATAGGCACCTCGCCAGTCGGTCTGACACTTTCAAGGCCTGTAAATGTTAATGTAAATCTTGTATAATCTAAGGCGCCATGGAAGATTCTATTAATAAACCTGAAAAGGCTGGAGAAGACCTTTTTATCGTACTCTGCACCTCGGGATTCGAGAGGATCCCGAGTGTGCGGTCTGCCCTGATGTTTGCATCTCTGGCAGCCTCGGCCGATTACAAGACAATTCTTTTCTGTGTTCAGGGTGCTGTGGATGTTATGGTCAAGGGGGGGATAGAAAAGAACGAGAAACCTGACCCTAATGCACCTACCCTCTCCCAACGCCTGAGTGAGGCCTTAGAACTTGGGGTCGAGATCCAGTGCTGTTCGCAGACAATGGTAAACAAGAAATACGGCGAAGATGACTTAGTCCCGGGCATTAAGGTAGCAGGGGCTATGAACCTTATAGTCCTTGCCTCAAAGGCTAAGGGGACAATCTGTTTTTAGGTACGGACAGAGAGGGCTGAGGGCTGAAGACCTCATATAAATTATAAGTTGATAGCTGATAGCTAAAAGAAAGGTGTTGTTATTATGTTTCTTCGGCCTTCAGCCCTTCCGGAAGACATTTTGGACAGTAGCGGAATATGGATTAAGTCAAGAACTCTTTTGGTGTTTTTTTGCACCAGATAGACCGTATTTCCGGAGTTTTCTGATAACAGTAGAATGGTCTATGTCGAGCAGGCCCGCTATTTCCCGTGTGGTCTGCTTCATCTTCAGGGCCTGCACAAGCATTGTTCTTTCAGCCTGTTCTTTTGCATGACGAAGGGGAATGATACCGGACGAGGGCTCGCTTCCGGAATAGTCCTCATGTTTCCTGCCCCTTTGATATACACTGGGCGGCAGATGCTCAGGGTTAATCACATCTGAGTCGCTCGTCACAACAATACGCTCGATAATATTCTGCAGCTCCCTGACATTGCCGGGCCAAGAGCAAGACTCTATTATATCAATCAATTCAGGAGACAGGGTCTTGGACTGCTTGTATTTTTGATTATAGTGCTTAAGGAAATGCCAGGCAAGTGGGAATATGTCCTCCTGCCTTTCCCTCAGGGGCGGCACATCAATAGGCACAACATACAGCCTGTAGAAGAGGTCTTCCCTGAACTTGCCTTCTCTTACGAGTTCTCTTAAATTCCGGTTTGTTGCAGCAATGACACGGACGTCAAACTTGACAGGCCTAACCCCTCCCAGCCTGTACGCTTCCATATCCTGCAGGATTTTAAGAAGCTTTACCTGCAGGTTCAGCGGCATTTCGGCAATTTCATCGAGAAAGATCGTTCCTGTGTTAGCCAGCTCGAACAGGCCCGGTTTACCTTCCCTCAAGGCACCTGTGAATGATCCCTTTTCATAACCAAAGAGTTCTGACTCAAGAAGGTTCTCCGGTATTGCACCACAGTTTATTGATATAAAAGGACTCTTGTTTCTTGTGCTCAGCCTGTGGATCAGCCTTGCCAGCACCTCTTTGCCTGTGCCGCTTTCGCCCATGATTAAAACTACAGAATCCACCTGCGAGACCCTCACGACAAGGTCAATAATACGTTTCATTACAGGGCTCTCTACTATGACATTCTCTCCGGCAAGACTCTGAATACGGTTCTCCTCAGGAGCAGAGAGATAAAGGGCAGTCAGGCGTGAGACCTGTTCCTGCAGACGCTGAAGCTCGGTTACATCCCTTATGTTCACAGCGACATGGGTTATTTTGCCATCGCAGAAGATAGGCGACCCGGTGATGTAAATTTCATTACCCTGCCGCATCTTCCTCATAATGGTGCAACCTTTCTTTTTTTCGTGGACAAGGTTAAATACCTCGTTAATGGACTTCAGTCATATATGCAGGTTGTCAGACAGGCTCGAAATTTTCATACCCTCGACCTCGTTTTTTTTGAGTCCGGATATCCTCAGGTAGCTGTTGTTAACCCTAACTATTTTTTCGTGGTCTATCAGTATAATCCCGTCATGGGAACTCTCAATAAGCGACTCCATGTTGCACTGCAGTTGCGAAGGTGGAAGCATGTTTTCACTAAGTTTCGATAAATCGTGGATTGTATAGACCATCCCTGAAACCTTACGTCCGGAGTGAATCGGACCTTTGCTGACGAGGACCCTCTTGCCGTCCCTTTCGATGATAAAACTTGCACTCTTTTTGGACAACAACCCTGAGGCTTCTGCCTGCATCTTCAGACATGATGCAATATTTCCGGACAATTGTTCTGACGTTGTCTTAAGAATCAGACCTGCTTTATCATTGGCAGAGACTATCCTCCCGTTTGTATCTGTAGCGATAATGCCAAAGGGAGATGATTTTATTATATCGTCCGGGCTAACCCCGGATAGCTTGATAATATTATTGATACCCTTGTTTATCATAACCTCAATTATAAACATACAGCTGATCTGGTGTCAAACAGCACCGGTCTGGATAAATATGGTGCTGATATGCACCGCCTGTTAACCTCACAAAAATAAAACACTTTGTTTTTAAAAGAAAAACCAAAGAGAAACTTTTGGCATATAAAATGCTTAATTTAATTCATAAATGTTTTATT
>CAKKPH010000018.1:5209-33759 GCA_919901585.1 Thermodesulfovibrionales bacterium
ATAAATGTTTTATTTGAATATGAACCACTTACAAAATATATTTTCCCCGGGATGTACGCCCTATTTAAAGTCCTTATGAAGAAAAAGTTGAAGGCGCTTTTTCATCTAAACGAAGAAGGCAAATGGGCAGTAGTCTTGCTCAATGTTTCGAACTTCCTTAAGGATATAGGGGAAGACAACGGAGATGTGGTCATAATTGCTAATGGCTCGGCTGTTATCGCCTATGCCGGAAGTGAAGGTTATATCGGAAGTGAAAGGCTTAAAACAATGAATGAGCTATCGAAAAAAGGGGTTAAATTTCTTGCTTGCAGGAATGCAATTAACGAGATGTGTTCTGAGGGCTTTTGCATAGAAGCAGATGCGCTCCCTTCTTTTGTAGAGACAATTCCAGTAGGCATCACAGAGATAATAAAGAGGCAGCATAGCAGCTATGCTTATGTAAAACCATAAGCCTTTGGCTATGTTTTTATAAAAATGTTCAAAAAAGGAGGAGGCAATGAGGAAGCTTGATGAATTGGATGAGTTAATCGGTGATTACGAGAAAGGCCGGATGGACAGGAGGACCTTTTTCAAAAAGACGATACTGATGGGATTAACAGTTTCAAGCATTAGCGCCTTTCTGTCATCAAACGTGAAAACGGTCCAGAGTGCTTTTGCCCAGACACCGCCATCAGGCAAGCCTGTAACCCTTGGGGTTGGATATTTCCCAAGCTGGGTCGGAGGATGGTCTGGCGCTATTGTCAAGCATCGTGAGTTCTGGAAGAAATATCTCCCTGCTGGAAGCAAGGTGGAATGGGATGTTCACGTAGTCGGACCTCCGGTAGCTAACAACCTGTTAGCAGGAAAACTGCAGATCGGATACCTTGGGGACACGCCGGGCTTTGTGGCTACTACAAAGAGAAATATTGCTGACTTGCGGATTGTCTCAATAAATATATACTCCAATACAGGCCAGATATGTGCTGAAATGCTTCTCAGAAGTGATGCACCGCAGTTCAACAATTTGGACGAGACAATAAAATGGTTGAACGGGAAAAAGATTGGAGTCTCAGGAAAAGGCTCCTGCGGCGACCGTTTTGTTTCGGGCCTCGTGAAGAAATATAATATCAAGGCTGAGATCCAGCATCTTGACCCGACTATAATAAAAACCCTCCTTCAGTCTAAGAAAATAGATGCAGCACAGAGCTTTCAGCCCCACGTGGCTCAAATCTCAGAGGGAGGATTTGGACGACTTGTTTTTACCGGTGTTGAATGGGATTGGCAGGAAGGCAGTGTTATCCTCATGAGAAAAGACTTTATTGACAGCCACAGGGAAGTGGCCAAGGGGTGGTTAAAGGCTGATATCGAGGCCTCTCAGTTTATGTTGAAAAACCCCTATGCGACAGTAAAACTTATCGCACAGGACTTGCCGGGGTTTTCTACAAAGGACCTCTGGACAGCACTTTATGGACGTTATCATGAAAACATAAAGTCGTCAGAAATCAATGCGCTCGCACAGGTGGGGTTTGACAAGCAGATTATGGAATATATTGATGAAGCATTCAGATTCTTAAACTCGATAGGCGCAATTACCATTGACAAGCCGCTGCCGGAGGCTATTTATACAGGACTGCTGGAACAGGCAGTAAAGGAATCGGGCGTCAAGCTGCCTTTGGGTCAATTTAAAGGCAGGCCGGCCAGTGAATTTAAAGAATAAAGAAAACAATCACCAGGAGGAACCCTATGAAAAAAGGCCATAGTATAATAATTATGCTGGCGCTTATAGTGTTCATGCTGTTTCCAGCGGCGGCAAAGGCTGGAGATTTTGACGGACTAAAAGAGGCAAAGGTGGTATGGGATGTAACGGCAGGTGATGAAAAGGTATTTACAGACAGGATTAACCTGATTCATCAGACAGCTGAGTCTCTGAAGAAAAAGGGGATAACCCCGGTATTTGTCATAGGCATCAGGGGACCTGCAACAAAATTTGTAGCAAAGTCTGTTGAGGGGACAAAGTTTGAGAAAGACAAGATTGAGAAGAAAGATGAGATCCAGCAAAAGCTTTTAAAGGCCACAGAAGACGGGATAAAGATAAAACAGTGCTCAATACCGATGCAGCGCTTCAACGTAGCTAAAAACAATGTAGTTGAATTCATTGAAGTGGTTGACAACGTCTGGGAAAACCTGATCGCCTTGCAGAACAAAGGCTATGCATACATAGTCCCGTAAGGCTGAAGACTAAGATTGCCCCACAGGGAGCTGGGTACGGCTCCCTGTGGTTCTAAAAACCATATAGTGTCAGGAGATATCTAATGGCAAAGGGTGTGAAAGCAAAAACTAAAGAGGTAAAGGTGGTATGGGATATGACTATAGGCAACGAGGCTATGTTCAAAGACCGCCTTGGACTCATCCAGCAGACAGCCGATGTTATACGCAAAAACAGGATGAAGCCGAAATTTGTTATTGTAATCCATGGCCCTGCTACCAAGTTTGCAGCACGTTCACTCAGTGGGACAAGATTTGAAAACGAAAAACTCCAGAATCTATCTGATATACAAAAAATTATACTCGAGATGAATAAGGACAATACGAGTTTTATACAATGCCAGGTACCCATGATACGGAATAATGTCTCTGAGGACAATCTCCTTCCGTTTATCAGTGTCTCAGAGACCGTCTTTTATGACCTTGCGATTCTTCAGATGGAAGGATATGCCTATATACCCATATATGAAATGTGAGAAACACTACCGAACGCAAATCACTTATTCCTAAAATAGTTTTCAATAAGAAAAATAACTTGACAAAAAAAATATTATGTGATAATTTGCGTCATGAAATATGAAAAATGAAATATTATATCTATAAGTTTGATTCGGATGTGAATTATTATTTTAGATCGTTTCCTATAAGGTTGAAAAAAGGAAGGAGGTAACGTAATGTGCGAATGGTGTACGGAACACGGGAAAGGTAAGAAATGGTACCTATCTGTTGAAAACTACGTCAGAAATTTCAGCGAGATGGATGACTGGCTGAAGGAATGGAACTCCAACTACCGCCAGGTGCAGGCAAAGCTCTGGGGCCCTGTTTCCGCTGAAATGGACATGCTCAAAAACCGCTTGAGTCCCAGACTCGAGAAACTTGCTGACAACGACTGGGAAGAAGGCTTTTCAAGGTACCATTCCGGTCAGACAGTGACCCTAGACGAGGCCAAGGAAATGTGCGATGTCGCCGATGAGAATGGCGGTTTCGTGAAGCTTGCATGCACCTGCCGAAAGTATAAGAGAGGCGGCAAATATGTAGGGCCTGAGAATACTTACTGTCTGGGGATCTCAGCTTATACTAGTATGTACCACGAACATCCGGAAAGGATATGGAAGGAGCATAAGATCGAGACCGTCTCGGCCGAAGAGGCAAAGGAGCACGTCGAAAAGCTGTCCGATGAAGGCCTGTGCCACAACGCTTCCTATGTGGGCTCCCCGGCCTACATGTCGAAGCTCTGTTCTTGCGAATACCCTGTCTGCGTATGGTTACAGTGGAGATTGGATTGGGGGATAACAGGAATCCTCAGGAAGGGCCATTACGTGGCAGAACTGGATATGGATACGTGTAACGGGTGCGGCAGGTGCGTCGAAGCCTGTCATTTTAAGGCGATCAATATGTCTCCGACCTATGGAAAGGCTATCCAGAAACAACAGGAGTGTTTCGGATGCGCTCAGTGCATGAGGGTTTGCCCCGTGGAAGCGATAAGGATGTTGGAACGTGAGAAGATTCCGACCCTCAAGGAGGAATGGTGAGATGAGCTTTACACATATGGAAATTAAGACCGCAACGAAGGAATTCCCCTATATTGGGTTTAACATGGACGCGTGCCTTGGCGCCTTAGACTGCGGTAAATGCCTCCAGGCCTGTGTTCCGCATGTGTTGCGCTGCTATACCCCGATCCCGGAGGGCAAGACCACAGTTTCCAAGGAGTGGATACCGGTAGCGACATTCCCATCCCTTTGTACGGGATGCATGAGATGCGTTGAGGTATGTCCCAAAAAAGGGGAGAAGGCGATCACTGTGACCTTTATCTCGACGCGACTACCTAAGAAAATCTTTAAGAGGAAATAGGAAGGAGGCGATTGTCGTATGATGAGTGTGAATGATTTTCTGTCCCAAATTAAAGAAATAAACGAGAAGGTCGATCTTGACAGTGAATTTCCGGACTGGAACAAGACGGTACAGTTCAACATAAGAGGGAACGGCGGTACCCCCGATGTCTGTCCATCTCCGGAGATAGGCTCTTTTTACTTCGAGGTGAACGGAGGAAGGGTCGTCAAAGCGGAGGCAGGAAAACCAGGCAAGGCTGATGTGATCCTTGAGGGAAGCAATGAGGCGCTGTCGAATCTCTTTGAGGGTAAACTCACTATCATTGAGGCCTTCATCACAAAAGAGATTACTGTTAAGGGAACAATCGGGGATGCTGTCGGAGCCAACGTGCTGCTGCAGGCGGCTCGGACTTTTTAGTGATAATGGAAACTAAAGAGATTGAGAAAGGGAGGTAGCGATGAGGAAGTTGGATGAACTTGATGAGATAATTACTGAATATGAAAAGGGCCGGGTGAACCGCAGAACATTCATCAAGAAAACTTTGGGTATGGGGCTGACTCTTTCGAGCATTTACGCATTTCTCTCTGCGGACAAGAATTTTGTAAAATCAGCATTCGCGCAGACACCGCCGCCCGGAAAGGCAGCGACGTTCACCTACTGTTATACGACACAATGGATGGGTTCATGGGCGTCGATGTATATGAGGCAAAAAGAGTTGTGGAAAAATTACCTTCCTGCCGGGAGCAAGATAGAGTGGGACGTGCAGGTGTACGGCGCACACATCGTGAACACCCTCTTGGCAGGCAAGGCGCAGATAGGCACCCTGGGAGACATGCCCACCTTTGTCTCGACAACGAAGAGGGACGTGGCGGATTTGAGGGCGGTGAGCGTAAACCTCTTCTCCGATTCAGGCCAGATATGTTCGTACCTGCTGGTACGCAGCGATGCCCCTCAGTTCAAGACCAAGGAGGAAGCGATACAATGGCTCGACGGCAAGAAAATAGGTGTCGGCGGGAAGGGTTCGTGCGGCGATAAATTTGTCACGTACCTGGTGAGTAAAGCGAAAATCAAGCCGGAAATCCAGTATCTCGATCCCACTATTGTCAAGACCAATCTCCAGGCGAAAAAGATCGATGCCGCACATAGCTGGCAGCCTCATGCCGCTCAGATCGAGCACCAGGGATACGGAAGGTTACTTTTTACGGGCAACCTCTGGGGGGCGCAGGATGGCAGCTACAACGTGATGAGGAAGGACTTCATCGACAGCTATCCCGAAGCGGCAAAGGGGCATCTGAAGTGCGAGATCGTGGGCTGGCAGATCGCTATGAAAGATCCCTACGAGTTCGTAAGGACGATCGCTGTGGAACTGCCAGGGTTCACCACAAAGGACATCTGGATGGCCCTGTATGGTCAGAATCCTGCGCACACCGGCTCTTCAGGTCCGAAAGTGACCGTCCAGATGGTTTTTGACAAGATGGTGATGGATTCCATTGCCGACGGTTACAAGTTCCTTCAGTCGAAAGGAGCCGTTACGGTCGATAAACCATTGCCGGGAGCGATCTACACGGAACTGATCGACGAAGTGGTAAAAGAAATGAAGATCAAAGCACCGCTGGGGCCGATAAAGGTTTATCCTCCAAGCGAATTCAAGGCATAGGGAAGTCCAGACACGGTATATGAGGGAAATTGTGAGAGACCGGCGGGACGAGAAGACAGGAGAAATGAAATCCACGGTAAGGCTATGGAGGTTCTGAAGAGATGATTGATCGCATAAGGACAGGCCTTGCCAATCCTCAGCTGCACAGAGCGGTTGTGGGGATATTACTCTTCCTGGGGCTCTGGTACCTCTTGACGGCAGTCCTCCAGCTCCCCCGGTTCAAACTGATTCCTGATCCACTCCAAGTGATCAAGGAATGGTTCAGCCTCGAACCCCTTTCGGGGCGGTCCCTTTTCACGAAAACCTACTATGTCGATATCGCATACAGCATTGCGAGAACCCTGACTGCATTCGGCCTCGCCACTTTCATGGGCGTTACCCTTGGTCTCTTCATGGGCTGGAGCCGAATCTTCTACGATTTTTCGTTTCCCGTACTTGAAATTCTGAGGCCCATGCCTCCCCTGAGCTGGATACCGCTCGCCGTCCTTATTCTCCCCGGGGTTGAAGTTGCGGTGATTACCGTCATTTTCATCGCGGCGTTCTTCGCTACGGTGCTTAACACCCTCCTGGGAGTTTTTTCCATCGACCGGAATTATTTCCTGGCCGCGAAATGTCTTGGTTCGAGACCGAAGGACATCTTTTTCAATATCGTGGTTCCGGGTTCATTGCCGTTCGTCTTCACGGGATTGCAGATCGGAATGGGAATTGCATGGATGTCCTTGGTGGCGGGAGAGATCATCGTCGGCCAGCGGGGGCTCGGCTACGCAATCTATGAAGGCTATTCGCTCTATCAGTATGCCCAGGTGATATGCTACATGTTTACCCTCGGCATCCTGGGGTATGCAAGTAGCGCCGCGATCAGAGCTGTCGGCAGAAAGCTCATGGCGTGGGAAGCAAGAAAGAGGGGTGCATGAATGGCAATAAATAATCAGAACGGTTACGGCGCGATCTCCATCAGGAAGGTGGGGAAGATATATGATCCCGAGGGGGTCCATGTTGAAGCGATGCGCGACTGTTCCTTCGAGATCGCCGCCGGCGAATTCGCCGTCATCGTCGGCCCCTCGGGCTGCGGAAAAACAACTCTCCTTAATGCAATTGCGGGCTTCGATACCATCACTTCGGGGGAGATTTATCTCGATGAGGAATTGATCTCTTCTCCGCGGAAGCAGATCAAGCCGGATGTCGATCGAATGGTCGTTTTTCAAAACGGGGCCCTTTTCCCGTGGAAGACTGTTGTTGAGAATATCACCTATGGACCTCTGGTCCAGAGAAAAATGAAGAAGCCGGAAGCGATGGATGCTGCACGGGATATGCTGAGTAAAGTCGGACTGAATGAGATCGAGGACAAATATCCTGAAGAGCTTTCATCGGGCGTGCAGAGAAGGGTAGAGATACTCAGGGCCCTTATAAACAAGCCGAAGGTCGTCATGCTCGATGAGCCTTTCAGGGGACTCGACGCGATTGCCAAGACTGTGATGCATGAATTTCTCGTTCAAATCTTCTGTACCGCGTCCAATACGATGTTCTTCATTACCCATGACCTGGATGAAGCCATATTCCTGGGGCATAAGGTGGTGATCATGACTACCAGACCCGCACAGGTGAAAAAGATAGTCACGGTGAACCTGCCGTGGCCCCGCGAACACCACCTCAAAGGTTCCGAGACCTATCTCGACCTCAAAAGAGAGGTGCTCGAGGCAGTACACGAAGAGGCGAAGAAGGCCTTTGAGGCAGGCGAGAGAGAAATGGCATGAGAGAAGGAAAGGGGAGCAAAGAATGAGACGTGTCAAGAAATATTTCACTGCGAGTACATGGCGGGGCTTCCTGTCACTCATGGTCTTCGTGGCGCTGTGGCAGCTGGTCATTTTCTTGAAGGTACCGTATCTGGAACGTCTTCCCTATCCTGCCGATGTCGCAACGGAAGGGGCGAAAGCGGTACAGTCATCGGGCTACTGGTATAATTGGAAGGTCAGCATGATCCGGATTTTCACGGGCTTTGCCGTTGCCCAGATCATCGGAATCCCGCTCGGCTTGGCTATCGGTCTGAGCAGAGTATTCAGAGGTTTCACATTCCCTATATTCGAGATGCTCAGACCGATCCCTCCCATCGCGTGGATTCCTCTCGCGATTCTCTTCTGGCCTACAAGGGAACTTTCAATTTATTTCTTGGTTTTTCTGGGTTCGTTCTTCATCATTGTGATAAATGTCATCCAGGGGGTCGGTAACATTCCAGTCTCTCTCAAGTGGGCGGCAACCTCTCTCGGCGCCCGTCGCAAAGATATTTTCTGGAGGATTCTTGTGCCGGGCTCTCTCCCCTCAATCGTCGTCGGTATGACGGTGGGCATGGGAGTGACATGGGAGGTCCTCATTGCGGCTGAGATGATTGCGGGAAAAGGAGGGTTGGGCAGGGCAACGTGGGAGGCATATACGAACTCCGCTTTTCCCTCTATCATTGTCGGAATGCTGAGCATCGGCCTGGCGGGATATCTCTGCAGTGCCCTTATTCGTAAGATTAGTGACATGTTCATGCCGTGGAAACGGAAGTTCTGAAAGGAGAGAGATAGATGGCAGGCAATAGAGGAGATAGCGCGATGGGCAGCGACAGATTTGGAGAGGTGCGCATAGAAAATGTAACAAAAACGTATAAAAAAAAGGATAGCTCCAGTACCGTACTTCAGGACTGTACCTTCCGGATTGAGCGCGGAAGACTCACGGCGCTTATGGGTCCTTCCGGGTGCGGAAAGACCGTGTTGATAAACCTCATCGCAGGATATGAGATACCGACGACCGGGCAGATCTTCCTCAATGATGTCCCTGTAACAAAACCCGATCCTGAACGTTTGGTCGTGTTTCAGGAAAGCGCGCTTTTCTCTTGGATGACGGTTTATTCAAATGTTATTTTTGGGTGCCGGGTGCAGGGCATGCCAAGAAAAGAGATGAAAGATCGAGCGGAACACATTCTCAGGACTGTAGGTCTCTATGAATTCAGGGATAAGTATCCGAGTCAACTCTCCGGCGGGATGCAACGGAGGGCGGAATTGGCAAGGGCTCTCATCAACGACCCGAAGATCATGATCCTGGATGAACCGTTCAGGGGGCTCGATGCGCTGACGAGGCAGTTGATGCAGGAATTCTACGTTGAACTCTTCGAAGACGGCGGAAGGACCAACTTCTTCGTGACACACGAAATCGATGAGGCGATATTCCTTGCGGACCGTCTTGTGATCATGACCTTTCAACCCGGGAAAATAAAGGCAGAGATAGAGGTGGATCTTCCCAGGCCGAGGAAATTCGGTATGCTCGCCTCTCACCGTTTCATGGAGATTCGCGAATATGCGATCGAGCTTCTCTATGAGGAGGCGGCGAAGGCCTTCGCTGCCGGCTCCAAATCTGCATATGACCTTGTGGGAGCGATCGTCGCGCAGAAGGGGATGAGCCAGAAGTGCGAGTAGAAAATGGGCCGCAGATACGGGACAGACGCCTTCTCACCCGGAAGTAATGCCGGATCGGAACATGAACTCCTATGAACGGGTAATGAGTGTAGTGTCAGGGCTGAAGCCTGATGTCACCCCTGTTATTCCCTGGGTAAGAGAGTGGTGCAGCATACAGGCGGGCATAGACTTCATCGAGGAAATAGAAAGTGCTGAAAAACATGTTGATGCTCAAAGCTTTTGTGTGAGTCGATTCGGGTATGACTGTGTCTGGGATCTGTTGGGTATGAGCGCTGAATCGGAGGCTATGGGGTCGGAGTTGAAAATTGTTAAGGGACATGTCCCAAGCATCTCGAAAAACATAATCCATGATTACTCCACCGACTTGTCCAAGTTGAAATTTTTCGACCCTTACACCAATAGGCGCTTAGCGACGATTCTGGAGGGCACAAGGCGCTTGAGGCAAATATACGCGGGCAAGGTGCCCATTGTCGCATACGTGCAGGCACCGCTCAGGCATGTCAGCATGCTGCGGGGCACGGAAAAGGTGATGACGGACGTCTTCAAGCAGAAGGACAATCTGCGGAAACTCTGCGAGATTGCCACGGATAGCCTTATTGTTTATGCCGAAGCCCAGATAAAGGCCGGGGCGGATATAATCTGCCTTGGAGACCCGGTCTCCTCAGGGGCCATAATCTCCAAAAAAACTTGGCAGGAATGGGGATTTCCATACACGAAAAGGCTGGTTGACACCATAAAGAGCAAGGGCGTAAAAGCCATGCTCCACGTGTGCGGAAACACAACGGACCGTCTTGAAAGCCTTGCCGCAACAGGCGCGGATATCTTGAGCCTGGACATGGCAGTGGATTTTGGAAAGGCAAGGGAAATACTTGGTCCGGATGTTTGCCTTATGGGAAACGTAAGCACCACAACCTTGGCAACGGGCACGCCTGACGAAGTCAGGGCAGAAACAAAAGCTGTTATAATGAGAGCGGGTAGAAACGGACGTTTGATCATAAGCGCTGGTTGTCTTATTGGAGAAACCTGCCCTGCTGGGAACATGGAGGCGATGGTTTCATCTGCGCACGAGATAAGGATTGCCTGAGATGAGCGAGAAATTGACAAAGACCCTGAAAAAAAAGACGTTGGATCTGGGAGCTGCCGTAGTGGGGATAGCCGATGCCACCCTATACGATAAGGCCCCGGAAAAGCACAGGCCAAATGATATACTCAAAGGGGCAACAGGGGTAGTCTCCATAGGTATTCCGATGCCTAAGGCTGTGCTTCAAGAATCCCTGCCGACGCTTTACACAAGCGGCATATTTACAAGCACCGAACTCATTAACCAGATTTCGCTTAAACTCGCCATGTGGATAGAGGAACAGGGGCATGACGCAATCCCAATAACATCCCGTGGTCCCCTCTATATGGAGGCCCTTTCAGGCAAAATGCTTGGCGATCTGTCTCACAAACATTCGGCCATGCTCGCGGGGATCGGAGAAATAGGCGTCAACACGCTTCTCCTCAGCCCGAAATACGGTACGAGGCTCATGCTTGGTTCGGTCGTTACAAACGCGCCCGTGAAGCCTGACAGGCCGTTCACCGGGACGGTCTGCCTTGGCTCAAAATGCCTCAAGTGCGTTGCTGTCTGCCCGGTAAAAGCCTTGTCCCCCTCGGGGGAAATAGACAAGGTGAGGTGCGCGAAATATTACCGGCAGTACGCAGAACTTTTTTATGAGACATGGGGCATTTACCAGTGCAGGGAATGCAGGAAGGTATGCTCGCGTATGATAGAGAAAACGTAGAGATAGATAAAGATGCGGAAGGACCTGGAATAGGCCATCGATCTGATGCATGAATCCAGCGTATTGGCAGGCATTCCAGGGGGAGGCTTAAACGTGGCCTAAGAAGGGATTCTCAGGCGGCCCATACAGACCAACTGACCAGCGAGAAGGTCGATTGCGCATTGTAAGTACTTTCCGCGTAGGTGTGCGCAACCGGAACCTGATCCCTACTCTGACTAAGAAAGGACGAACAGAGCATATGCTTATAGTTGATGTGGATACCAATGCAAAAGTTGAAGTGTCCATACTGCTTTTTGAGAGTTTCGCGATTTGCGAATATCACCGGATACAGGCCCATCACGTAAATCAAGAAATCGTGATACAGAATATGATACAACTTACGTTATAATAAATTCCATTGCATAATGCTCATGAGGAGGACATTTGGAAGCAATAATTGAAGCTGTTACAAACGCAACTCTATTCAGGCCTGATCTGTTAACCGGGGATGCTATCAATGCTATGGCAGGGGGACACGGTATGCTTAATCTGTCTGTTTTTTGCACTGCCAATGTAATAGCAGATAAAATTTTGAAGGGTGAGGGTTTAAAGCTTAAGGCCTTGAATCAGGAGAGGATAGATCTGAACTCGGTAATTGATGAAGGCGTAAAAGCTGCCATGGCTACCGGCTCGGATCCGTCCAACGCGGCCCTCATTACGGCTTCGCTCTGTTACCTGGCCGGCTCCAATGTAAGAGCCGGGGTTCCCTCAGGAAACCGTAAACTGGGGGCTATGTGCCGACTTAGCGCTGGAGCGCAGAGAGGCGGAGTCCTTTCACTCCCCACGCCTAAGGGCGGGAATAAGATAAGTGCCTTTCCTGCAGTCCTTAAAATATACGAGGCCATGATGGAGGGCAAGTTGACGCGCGTAAATGGCTCTGAAGTGCCAGCGGGCATTCTGGGCACGCCTCTTTCAGGGCATAGTACTCTCGGAGAAGACTACATTTTCTCTGAAGTCGCCGAGAATGCCGCGGCTATTGGGGCAAGCGCCATGATGAAGGCTTATGCAGGGGCCGGTATGAAGCCGAACCCGTTTATTTCTGCGGTTTTTGGAACAGCAGCAGCTCTGGAAATTTGCCATCCCGATGCTGCTATGCCGGAGAGATTCGGCCCATCTTTCAAGGTGTACACTCCATACGTGGCAGGATTTGGAGCAGTCAAGGCCACAGGGCTTCCCGAGAATCTCCATTTCAGAGTCACCGGTGAGGAATTCAATACGGCAAATCTAATCGGGGACCTGGGTATCATCCTCAAAGATATGGGAACACCGACAATTATTGGCATGCTGGCGTTTTATGAAATATTTGCCTGTTTCACCGAGAACGCTATTATTGGTACCGGGTCCAGCGGTGGCCCCAAGACCGCTCCAATCGGCCATGTAGCGGCAGATGTGGGTTTGGCTCTGAGGACCATCGCAAAGACAGGTTCGATCGAAAAAGCAGCCGAGGTGATCGAAAAGAACAAACACGGGTTTTTTGATCCTGAACTGGCCAGCATGGAGGCCAACACAATAGCCAGGAAAGTTGAGGAGCTGAGGGGTGGCCCGGTCTCAAGGGCTGTGATTCTGGCTACGACCGCTGTGACAAAGAGGGCCATAGCCGAGCGGGTGAAGGTAACCTATGAAGGGTTGGACAAAGGAAAGACCCTGACCGAAATAATCATATCACTTGAAGAAAAGCGGATCAGGAAGGTTGAAGAGAACGTATCGGCAATTATGAGTAAAAATCTTAATAAGAAGATAGAGATCAGGATAACCAAAATCACCGGTGGCGCAAGGAGGCAGGGAAAAATAAGCAAGAAGTACTTTGCGCTGGATCCGAACGTCGATGTAGAAGTCAGGATAGACGGTAAAGAAACCATACTGAAAAATTTCTGCCACGAAGTGATTCCCGATGCCGTACTCAACAAAAAACAGGATATTCTGCAGCTCCTCCCCATAGTGTCTCCGGCCGTGGGTGAACTTCTGGTGACAGGCCATACATTGGTCGACCTTGTCGTGCCAGTGGCTACTGCAGTCGTTCTGGGGAAGGGGTCACCGGAAGACCTGTCCGAAGAGGCAGTGTCACGGCATTCGATGGCGACTGGCGGTCTGCCGGGAGTCGGGGACAGGGCTGCTGAAGTGGCTCGTTTAGCCGTTCAATTCTACAAGGAAGTTTCAAAACAAAAGTGATGAAAACTTTGCAGGAAACCTATAGGAGGCAAAACAATGGCAGGACAAAAGCTTAATCCTCCTTCGCTATTAGCGGAAGGAGGAGAGAGGACATCCGGATGGACTGCTCTCCGCATGAATATCATGGCTGCTTCGGTTGTGGCCGAGGCGGTAAAGTCTACCTTTGGACCAATGGGTATGGATAAGATGCTGGTGGATTCTCTCGGGGACGTTGTGGTGACCAATGATGGCGCCACGATTATGCGTGAGATGGATATTCAGCATCCTATTTCCAAGATGATGATAGAAGTGGCGAGGACCCAGGAAGCGGTTGCAGGGGACGGCACTACTACGGCTGTAATGTTCGCAGGCGAGTTGTTGAAAGAGGCGGGGAGACTGCTCGACATGGGCATCCACCCGATTGTTGTTGTCCATGGTTACCGCATGGCATTGAAAGAATGTCTCAAAATTCTCGATAAAATCGCGATCGACATGTCTGACGATGAAAACACTTTAAAAGCTATCGCCAAGACAACGATGATAGGTAAAGGCGTGGAACAGGCACTGGAGCACCTCAGTGACATTGTTGTGAAGGCGATAAAAAGCGTTACATCGGTTGATAGCGGGAAGGTGAATATAGATACTGACTACATTAAGCTTGCGAAAAAAGCCGGTGCCGGGATTGAAGCGACTGAGTTTATCAATGGCCTCATATTAGAGAAGGAAAAAGCCCATGATTCCATGCCAGCAAGGGTTGAAAAAGCCATGGTTGCCCTCATAAATATGCCATTGGAATTAAAAGGAAAAGAGATCGAGGCCCAAATCAGTATATCAGACCCCCATCAGCTCAAGGCCTTTATCAATGAGCAGAAGGCAACTCTGAAAGAGATTATCGATCGAATCAAGTCGTCTGGAGCAACCGTATTATTCACTGAAAAAGGTATAGATAACTTCTGTCTTTCTATCCTAGCCCAGGCGGGCATACTGACCGTACGAAGAGTGGGGAGAGGCGATATGGAGAAACTCTCTAAAGCTACCGGAGCTAGGGTTGTGACCAATCTGGAAGAGTTAAGCCAGGCTGACCTCGGATACGCTGGAGAAGTGGAAGAAAAGAATGTCAGTGGCACGAGGATGATATATGTGAGAGAGTGCCGCGAACCGAAATCGGTCAGCATTCTTATCCGTGGTGGCACATCACACATAGCAGATGAAGTGGAGCGGGTGATTGAAGATTGTCTTGGGGCGGTGCCTGCCGCCATAGTAGAACGAAAAATTTTGGTTGGGGGCGGTGCCACAGAAATAGAACTGGCAAAACAATTAAGATTGTCTGCAAAGAGTGTCGTTAGGGAACAGCTCGTTGTTGAGGCTTATGCAAACGCCCTTGAGATAGTCCCTAAGGCTCTTGCTGAAAATGCTGGATTGCATCCAATCGATGTGCTTGTAGAATTGCGTTCACAAAACACAAAAGAAGGATACAAAGTAGGCTTGGACGTCTTTTCCGGAAGAATAAAGGACATGTTCAGGGAAGGGATTATCGAACCGCTTCGGGTAAAAAAGCAGGCTATCACTTCTGCCAGTGAGGTAGCAGTTATGATTCTGCGCATCGATGATATTATGGCTGCTACGAAGCTAAAACTTCCGGGACCTGAAGAAATACTACAAATGACAGGGAAATAGAATGTGGAACCAAATGGGTACACGGTTTGGGTTGTGTTACAATATTTCAGTACTGGCAATTCTTCTCTTTTTTAGGACGACTGAAGAGTATGTGTATTTTGTGGGAAGTGAGACGTAAATGGCTAAGGTAAATCGACAGAATTTAAGCAGCCAGGTTTATTCCATTTTGAAAGAAATGATAGTGAATCACCGTTTTCATCCCGGTGTAAGGCTTAACATTGAGCAGTTGACAAAAAAGATTGGAGTGAGTCGCACTCCTGTCTGGGAAGCGGTCCAACGCCTGATACAGGAAGGGCTGCTCAAAAGCATTCCTAACCGAGGCGTATTCATGTCTGAACTGACGCCGCAGATGGCAATTGAATTATATACAGTTCGTGGGGTATTAGAGGGACTTGCCGCACGGTTGGCTGCGCAGAACATGGATGACAAGACTATAGATAAAATGAACAAGAGTATGAAAGAACAGTATAAGGTTATACAAAGAGATGACCTTATCGGCTATTCGAGGTTGAGTTTTGACTTTCATGCGATGGTTATCGATTTATGCGGAAACCAGATTCTGAAAGAGATGCTGGAGCTTATAAGAAACAAGATGAGACCTATTACGATGCATATAAAGCCGATATTCCCAAAGCTTTACCATGACCACCTCGATATATTGGAAGCAATGAGAACAAGGAATCCTGACAAGGCCGAATCGGCCTTTCGCGACCACAACCGTCAGATGATTGAGCAGATTATGAAAAGTATGGTGACAGATTCGTGGAAGGAAGCTGACGAAGGGGGCGTGGCTCGGTATAAAGGTAAAAAGATAGTGACTATTGCGAAAGCCTTTTGATCCCCACCGCCTAAGTCTTTGCCGGTTTGTTCACGGTCATTTTAATCGGTATCAGTATGGAAAATCTTGTTTTCCGCAATATTGAAAACCTGGCGGTGTGGAAGCGGGGAGTGATATGTCTCTCATAAGTTAACCATAGAAAGGGGTCGTCCCAATGTCTCTTGAAGCAAGAATATTCCTCTTGGAAGGGCTGGCATTTGAAGGGTCCACTTCTACGGGGAATGTCGTTATGATAAATGCATCAAAGGGAGCGGCTGGGAATGTGGGGTTCAGACCCATGGAACTTTTTCTTGTAAGCCTCGGGGCCTGTTCAGGGGTTTCTATGATCCAGATACTGCAAAAAAAGAGGATAGATATATCGGGTTTCTGGATAAACGTAAAGGGAGAAAAGGCAAAGACGCCTCCGACGATCTTTACCGATATTGATATGGAGTATGTCGTTAAAGGCAAGAACATCCCTGAAAAGGCAGTGAAGAGTGCTTTTGAATTAACTAAGAAAACCTGTTCGGTAATTGCGATGGTAAAACCGACTACAAATGTTACGACTCGATACAGGATTATCGAGGAATAGGATAAAAGAAACAGCTTAAATAGATCAGATGCAGACACCCATGTCATTGGAGTATTACAATGAGACAATTTTCACAGGGGGCTGAATATGAAGTTACCTGGGCAGTACAGAAAGCTCACAAACAGGTCAGGGGCGCGCCCTGTTTAATAGAGGCAATTCCACACACTCAATTCTTTCGTAGTAATTGATATGGCTTTTCTACTAAATTTTTTGATAGGATTTCTCTCCGGATTTTTTGGAGGACTTCTCGGCATCGGGGGCGGAATTATGATAATCCCCATGCTCGTAAAATTCAGGAAGTTAGAACAAAAACAGGCTCATGGCAACAGTTTATTAGCGCAGGTCTTTATTGGATTGACAGGTGCAATTACGTATGCATTGAAAGGTTCAATCGATCTTGTTGCTTCGCTTCTTATCGCGCCTGCTGCGATGGTTACTGCAAGTTTTGGGGCTCACTATGCCCATATCCTTCCCGAGTGGAAGCTGAAGCGATTTTTTGGAGGTTTTATCATTTCCGTATCAGTAGCATTGCTATTGCAATCTTATCTGGTTCAGCAACATCTCAATGCCGTGTTTCTGATAAAATTCATAGTACTACTCCTGATTGGCGCTTTTACGGGTTTTTTGTCCGGGATGATGGGCGTAGGTGGAGCGTTCATTATGATCCCTGCAATGGCTCTTTTCCTCGGTCTTGATCAGCACACCGCTCAAGGCAGTGCGCTCGTCGTTATGGTGCCAGTCGGTTTTGTGGGAGCTTTGGCGCACAGGCGTCTTGGCAATGTTGATGCCAGTCTGTTGCCCAGCCTTGTTCCCGGGTTGCTCATCGGTGCCTACATGGGAGGAGGCCTGGCTCACCTGCTTTCTGGAGGTACTCTAAGGGCAATATTCACGTCACTTCTGGTTTTCACCGGGATTCGTTACCTCATGGCAACACCTAAAAGAAACCGTATATGAATCTTGAAATATTTTTAATTGGAATTGTGGTATTTTTTGCCTCCATATTACAGGGAATGTTCGGATTTGCATTCATGCTGGTTGCACTGCCTTTTCTGTCCTATTTTATGAGTATCAAAGTCGCCGTACCTCTATTATCCCTCTTGTTCGTTCTGACTTCTGCGATTATGACGTTTCAACTAAGGGGAAAGTTTGCATATAGGAATGTCATGCCGCTCTTGATCGGCGCTCTGTTTGGGATTCCCGTTGGGATACACTTTATCCTTGAATTCAGTGAAAGGCTGATAAAAACAGTCCTCGGCATACTGTTCATTGTGTATTCGGTTTACTCTCTGTTCATCAGGATAGTGCCTTTTCGACTGCCCGCCTGGACAGGGTATATATTCGGGTTTTTTTCGGGTGCACTTGGCGGTGCATTCAACTTAACAGGACCACCGATAGTCCTGTATATATCAGCACAGCAATGGTCTAAAACCAACACTCTTGGTTCTTTGATCTTTTTTTTCTTTGTCACCAGCGTTCTGGTAGTCATATTTCATTTTGTTGTCGGCAATATAACCTATTATTTATCATTCACTTTCCTCAAACTCGTTCCCTTTGTAATAGCGGGCATGCTGCTCGGCTCGCACTTTTTCAGAAAAATTAACAATGAAAATTACAGGAAGGGATTGTTCGTATTTCTTATAATAATGGGGGCAATGTTATTGATAAGATAAGCAGGATGCAAGGCATATATATTCCAGAATATCCCTGCAACTTAAGCAGTCTTGATGCCATACTTCTTTAATTTCAAATATAGTGTTTTCCTGTCAATGCCGAGGATCTGGCTCGCAATTGACTGATTGCCGTTGGCCTCTCTAAGTACCTTGAGTATGTAATCCTTCTCAATACCCTCAAGAGACTTGTCCGCACCCTCATTGCCATGCGACGCTGCAGCCGCAGGCAGCGAAATGTCATCAATCCCTATCCTGTCGCTATCGCAGAGTATCACAGCCCTTTCAATTACATTCTCGAGCTCCCTGACATTGCCGGGCCAGTGATATTCACCAAGGGCATCGACTACTTCCTGCTCAAAACCGTTAATATCCTTTGAAGTCCTCCGGCTGTACTTCTTGAGGAAGTAAGCTGAAAGGTCCGTAATATCCTCTTTACGTTCCCTGAGTGGCGGGATTGTTATATTTATTACATTGAGCCTGTAAAAGAGGTCTTCCCTGAACTCCCCTGATTTTATAAGGCCGGAAAGGTCTTTGTTTGTAGCTGCAATTACCCTCACATCAACCTTCAGTGTTTTGTTGCTGCCGACCCTCCTGAACTCACCGGAGTCGAGGAACCTCAGGAGCTTTGCCTGAAGGCTGATCGGCATCTCCCCTATCTCATCGAGGAAGAGCGTCCCTCTGTCAGCCACCTCGACTATGCCATGCTTAGTCTGGAAGGCGTTTGTGAAGGCACCCTTTTCATGACCGAAAAGCTCGGACTCTATGAGGTTCTCGGACAAGGTAGCGCAGTTGAGCGCAATGAATGGGAGGCTGCTCCTCCTGCTGTGGTGCCAGATTGTGTTTGCAATAAGCTCCTTGCCTGTGCCGCTCTCGCCATGAATAAAGGCAGTCGAGTCTGTCGGAGCGACCTTCTTGATGAGCGCAAGTATGTCGTTAAGCTGCCTGCTCCTGCTGATAAACTCAACAGGCGATTCCTTCCTTACAAGTTCCTGCTGTAAAAGCTGGTTCTTCAGTACTGTCTTGCCGAACTCATATGCCCTGTTTATGACTATTATCAGCTCGTCGAGCTTGTAGGGTTTTGTGAAATAGTCGAAGGCGCCGTTCTTCATCGCCTCGACAGCGGTCTCGACAGTAGCCTTGCCCGTCAGCACAATTACGGTCGGAGGATCAGGGTCTTCTTTAATCTTTTTTATAAGGCTTATACCGTCCATTCCCGGCATCACGATATCTACAAGCACAACGTCATAGACATCTTCGCCAAGCATCTTAAGTGCAGCATCTCCGTCAGAGGCCGCATCGACCAGAAAACCCTTCCTTGCAAGCTCCTTTTTGAGCAGCCTCCTCAAAGGCTCTTCATCATCAACTACAAGCACCTTAATCATACGTCTCACCTGCAGGCAGTTTTATGATAAATGCTGTCCCCCTGTCTTGTTGACTCTTCACATCGATGCTCCCCCTGTGCTCTTCGACTATCTTATGGCATATTGCAAGACCGAGCCCTGTACCCTCACCCACGGGTTTTGTTGTGAAAAACGGGTCAAATATCTTGTCAACAATGTCAGCAGGAATCCCCATGCCGGTATCTGTTATCGAAACGACTATCTGCCTGTTAATACCTGCCGGACCGGTCCTTTCCATATTCGTTTCTATAAGGATGCTGCCGTTCTCAGGGGTGAAGTACATAGAGTTGATTATTATGTTCATGAAGAGTTGTCTCAGCTTTCCGGGCTCTGCATAGATGTCAGGGAGGTCACTCTCAAATTTCAGTTCCAGGTTGTGGTTCAACCTCTTTGCAGTGTGATTAACAAGGATGATGACCTCTTTGATTAACTGGTTAATGTCTATCATCCTCAGGGTCCTTCCTGAAGGCCTCGAAAATTCGAGCAGGCTCTTGAGTATCCTCTTGCACCTGAATATCTCATTGTGGATCGTCTCAAGGTACTCAGGGAAGTCCTCGAATTCATTAATATCAAGCAGAGTCTTGTCCTTTGCCCTGTCAAGGAGGGCCTCTGAATACCCTGCTATAATCCCGAGCGGGTTGTTTACCTCATGTGCAATGCCGGCGACGAGGGTGCCTAACGATGCGAGCTTATCAGCCCTTAAGAGCTGGAGTTCAAGCCTCCTCTGCTCTGTAACATCCTTCAGATAATGGACTATTGCATACAAATGGCCGTCCTCATTTACAAGCGGGTATGCCCAGAAATTGAATATGAGCCCCCCCTCACCTTTCAGTTCCCTGAACGAAGGCTTCTTTGTATAGATGGTATCAGCGCAGATGCAATCATTCAGGTGTATGCCTATCCTGTTGAGAAGCTCTCCGCACTTCCTCCCTGAGACGCTTACAGATGAAAAACCTGCCTTGTTCAGGAGCGTCCTGTTTGCACGGATTACACGCTGCAGGCCGTCTTCGATCCAGACCATATCAGTGATCGCATCGAAAGTCTTCTCCCACTCTTTCTTCTCCCTTGTGATCTCATCAAAGAGCAGGGCGTTCTCGAGCGCAATAGATATATGTTTTGCAACAGGGAGCAATACCTCAAGGTCTTTCTTCGAATACTTTGAGGGCACTTTGCTGTCGAGGTTAAATACTCCGATTATCTTGTCCTGATACAACGGGATACTTATCGTAGACATTATCCCCTCATCAAATAGTTTCCTGTCGAGGGGGAAAACAATCCCTATGCTTAAATCATCATTAATCCATGTCTGATTGTTCTTTATGACCCATCCGGCACTTGTACCCTCTATCGGTGCCTTTACGCCTTTTTTCATGACAGTCTTCATGTCAGTGTCAAGTGCAAAGATGACCATATTGTTCTTCTTCTCGTTATAGAGCAAAAGGCTCGCCCTGTCATAATCGACAACCTTTCGTATCTCTGAGGCCATAATCCTGAAGACCGTGCCTATACTGAGGCTCGAGTTGATTATACTGCTTAATTCATTTATTAGCTTGATCTGCTTCATCTTGGAATGGAGCTGTTTTATCAGTCTTGTATTCTCTATTGCAACACCAAGCTGGTTGCCTATTGTTGCAAGGAGCTGTATGTCCATGGAAGTGAAAAACGAAACACGCCTGCTCGCAAGGCTGAGAACTCCGAGGGTGACCCCTTTAGAAGATATCGGCGCACAGGCCATGCTCTCGAGGCCCTCGCTGATTGTGCAGAGCTGCTTCATCCTTTCGTCTTCAGATGCCCTTTTAACAAGCAGGGGCCTGCCTGAAACAAAGGCCTTGCAGTTCATGCATTCACCGGCTTTGCTGCTTTTATAGTCGGACATGCTGCCCAAATCCGTATCTTTTTTAGGCGCAACGAACAGGTCTCCTCCATCCTCGTCAACAAGGTATATCCATCCTTCGTAAGCGTCCATCAGAGAGAGGAGCATGTCAATTGTGTCCTGCATAATATTTTCGATGCTCCTGTGCCTTGTAAGGACCTTCGCAAATGAATTAAATACGGTAAGTTCCTTAGTCCTCTGGTTGGCCCTTTTCTGGAGCCGCTTCTGGTCTGAGATGTCCTGTATAACCGCAATGCTGTGCCCCTCTGAATCATAAGGGACTACTGAAACACGCGCAGTGAATATATCGCCGTTCTTCCTTCTGCAGAGAGACTCAAAATAGAGACCTTCGCTGCGGTTTGGCTGTTGCCTTTCTGAACTTGCCGTGCCTGATAAGGCAGACATCTCCCTTATTGTCTCAGGACTGAAGATCAGAAGTTCGCCTATACCCATGCCTCTGATTTCAGCAGGGGAATACTGAAAGGCCGTATTAGCAGAGGCGTTGTGGAGGATAATCGTCCTGTCTGCTCCAAAGACAAGGACTGGGGTGTTGAGGAGATCAAATGTGTTTAAGATAACCGCATTTTCCCTGTTCAGTAATAGTTCCATGATTTTTTATTATAACCCATATCTGCACAAAATTTTAAAAAAGCCGGATGCCTGTTTAGCGCCCAAACTGGTTTATACTGTTTCTTTAACATCTGTGACTGTAATCATTTATTGATTTTTTGATTAAATGTAGGTTATTTTTATCTATGAATTACAACAACGTCCTGAAAAATTTCAGAGGCACAAAAATCCTTGTTATCGGAGATCTTATACTCGACTGCTATATATGGGGGAAGGTGAACAGGATATCGCCTGAGGCGCCTGTCCCTATAGTCGAGGTTACAAATGACACATTCATGCTTGGCGGTGCAGCCAATGTCGCAGACAACATCGTTGCTCTCGGAGGCAAAGCAACTGTCGTGGGAATGGCCGGAAAAGACAGGCCCGGAGATATCCTGAGGGAACTGCTCGAAACCCGGGGCATAAGCTCTGCGTTATTCGATGACTCAAGGCCTACGACTGTTAAGACACGCGTTATAGCACATAACCAGCAGATTGTCCGTTTTGACAAGGAAGACAGGGGAACAATGGGCAGCAAGGCCTTCAGGGAAATTGCAGGCTTTCTTAAGGACGCCATAGCTGAACACGACGCTGTTATAATATCCGACTATAAAAAAGGTATGATCACATCTGAGATGGTAAAAACAGCTATCAGCGCATCAAGGTTAAGGAAAAAATTTGTTGCTGTTGACCCAAAGGTCGGCAATTTCCAATTATACAGGCATGTATCCCTCATCACGCCGAACCTTATGGAGGCATCGCAGGGCTCAGGCATAGAGATCACTGACGGGAAGAGCCTGCTTAAGGCAGGGAAGACCCTCATGAGCAGGCTGTCATGCAAATCAGTGCTTATAACAAGAGGCGAGGAAGGAATGAGCCTGTTTGAGAAAGACAGGGTCGTACACATACCTACTGTAGCAAGACACGTTTACGATGTAACAGGCGCCGGTGACACTGTAATTGCAGCATTCACCCTGTCTCATGCGTCAGGTGCGACGATGGAAGAGGCTGCTGTCATATCAAACCATGCTGCAGGCATTGTCGTCGCAGAGGTCGGCACCGCTGTGCCGACTCCCGAAAAACTGCTCGAATCTTTAAACCAGGGGCGTAAAGTATGATGTATATTTGCTTTGACTCATTCATTACGCCTTGCTCGCAATGCGTTAAGGTTTTGATATGGCAAGAGCAATAGCACTACTATCCGGCGGGCTCGACAGCACACTCGCTGTGCTCACAGTCCTTAAGCAGGGCATTGATGTCACGGCCGTCACATTTCTTACACACTTCGGCTGCGACATCAGCGACAGCTCGTCGTGCTCCAAAAACCCTTTTCCTGCTGCGGAAAAGTTCGGCTTTGAGGTCAAGCTCTGCCATCTTGCCGACAAATTCACCGGGATAGTAAAAAACCCGAAACATGGCCACGGTAAAAACATGAACCCCTGCATTGACTGCAGGATACTGATGCTGAGAGAGGCAAAAGAGCTGATGTCGATGTTGGGCGCTGATTTCATTGTAACAGGCGAGGTCCTCGGCCAGAGGCCTATGAGCCAGAGGAGGGATTCATTCCCTGTCATAGACAGGGAAGCAGGCCTCGCAGGATATGTGGTGAGGCCGCTCAGCGCAAAGCTCCTGAAGGTCACAATACCTGAACAGAAGGGGCTCCTTAACAGGGACTTGCTCCATGGCTTTGCCGGCCGGTCGAGGAAGCCCCAGATGGCCCTCGCAGAAGAGCTCAGGCTGACTGATTATCCTGCGCCTGCAGGCGGCTGCCTGCTCACAGAGCCAAATTATTCGTACAGGCTTAAGGAACTTCTCGACCATAAGCCGGACCCTTCACTAAATGACCTGCACCTGCTGAGGCTCGGCAGACACTTCAGGCTTTCTCCGGAATGCAAGGCTATTGTAGGCAGGGATGAGGAGGAGAACAACAGGATTGAAGCCTTTGCCGGCAGAGACAGCTTTCTTATGAGAGTCGAAGATGTCGGAAGCCCCACTCTCCTGCTTTCAGGAGAAGACTCCGGTGAGCAGATACATCACGCTGCCTCAATATGCGCGAGGTATTCAGACGCAAAGCACCTCCCTGAAGTAGAAGTCAGAGTGAGAAGGCAGGATAATTTCTATAGCCTTCTTGTCAGACCTGCTGACCATGCCTTTATTGAGACATACAGGATAGAGAACCGCAAGACATCTGACAGGAAAAAAAACAAAGACCATGCCTTGCTCAAGGCTTAGCAAGCAATCTCTTAACCGTTTCGAGCGCATCTTCCCTGCTTTTTATTTCGCCTGTATCCTGAGCTGTCCTCAGGATGCTGATTATATTCCCCATCTCAGGGCCCGGCGTTATGCCGAGGCCTGTCAGGTCATCACCTGAGAGAAGGTTTCTGCTGCCGAGCCTTCCCTTTATCTTCTCAAAGTAATCCCTTATCAGATCTTTTGCCCTGCTCAGATAGTCTTTTAAATATATTTCGTCCGATTCGTCATACGAAACAGCCATCACATCTGCCATACTCAGGATAATAGCAGGTATTGCCTCATCGCCCATCCTGCGAAACCATCTCGCCTTTCTTGAATCAGTTGCATCTTTTTTCATAACGCTAAGGACGCGTATATGTTCTGAGACCATAAGGACAAGAAAGTCTCTCTCTTTATTCGACATCTTCAGCCTCTTTGAGATCAGATCAACGAGCCGTGCACCTTCACGGTCATGCCATTGAAAGGTGAGCCTTCCTGTGCCCTGGTCTACCCGCCTCGTCTTTGGCTTTCCGACATCATGAAGGACTGCAGCAAATTTCAGAAGGGGGGCACGGTTAATACTTTCAAGGTCCTTTGATACCTCATCAGCCCATTTGCCGAAATATTTTGAGAGATTGTTAATGACCTCGTCACACTTCTCCATAACAAGCATTGAATGTTCCAGGACATCCATCCTCTGAAATTCGCTCTGAATACACCCCTTCATTCCTTCAGTCTCAGGCATGATAACCCTCAAAATACCGAGACGTTCCATCTCTCTGAAAAGCTCAGAGGACTTTGGTCTCTTAAGCATCAGCATTAGTTCTGTCATAATACGCTCTGCCGGTACAGTATTAAGCAGGCCGGTCCTGAGTTCCATCTCTTTGAGTGTTTCATGGGTGATACTGAAGCCAAGCAGGTCAGCAAGCCTGATCGCACGCAGTATCCTTAAGGGGTCTGAGCTGAGGGCAGTCTCATTAGTCATCCTGACGAGCTTGTTTCCAATGTCCTGCAAGCCGTTGAGCGGGTCAATAATCTCACCTGAATCACTGTCTTCTTTTATTCTTATTGCGATTGCGTTTATGGTGAAGTCCCTGTGGTTCAGGTCATCGCAGATGGTCTCTCCGCGCATCTCTGCAATATCGAGAAAATTATCTTTGTCGGCCCTGTCAATGACGCGGAAACAGGCCTCTCCGGGCTTTTTCCCCATGCGGACAAGGGCAGCGTTTTTTTTAAGCGCCGTTTTTTCGGCAAGCTCTCCTGCATTCCTGCAGACAAGGTCAAGGTCTTTTGGCCTCTGGTCCAACAGCAAATCACGGACAGTGCCGCCAACAAGGTATACAGGCATTGCTGATGACAGATCTGATGTAAACCAGTCACTCAGAGATATTCTTATCATGTTTTACAGTCGGGACAATTATAAGAAATGGATATCCTCTATATTCAAAGCTGATAGCTATTATACATAACGACATAAATCGGATGTCATTCCCGCAAGCGAAGCGCGTCGGGAATCTTTCTTTTGAAGAGAGATTCCGGACAAGCCGGAATGACAAACTGTCTTGGACTTATGTCGCCGTGTATAGCTGACTGCTGATAGCGTTACCTTCAGGCATCCGGCATCATTTTAAAGCCTTACAGAAACCCCTTTTGCATTAAGGTACTCTTTTGCCTCCCTGATGGTGTATTCCCTGAAGTGGAATATTGATGCAGCAAGCACAGCATCAGCCTTGCCGGACACTATGCCGTCATACAGATGCTCGAGATTCCCTGCCCCGCCAGAGGCTATCACAGGGATAGATACCGCCTCTGAGACTGCACGTGTAAGCATAATATCATAACCGTATTTTGTGCCGTCCTTGTCCATACTCGTCAGCATTATCTCTCCTGCCCCGAGTTCCTGCACCTTTCTCGCCCATCTTACTGCGTCCATAAGCTTCATCTTCCTTCCGCCATGGGTCGATAAGGCCCATGTCAATCCTGTAGCAGGCAGTATAAGGGAAACATCGCTTAATGCAGCGTTTTCAAGCCATCCTTCTCCTGTAGCATCAGCCATATTAACCCCTGAGACCATCTTCGCATCTATCGCCACGACTATGCACTGGCTTCCGAACCTTTCTGCAGCCCTGCTTATAAAAAATGGGTCTTTTACTGCCGCTGTATTTATAGAGACCTTGTCGCATCCTGCCTTTAAAAGGTCCCGTATGTCCTCGAGGTTTTTTATCCCGCCCCCGACAGTCAACGGCATGAAGACATCCTCAGCAGTCTTTTCGACAACATTGAGGATTATCTTCCTCTTCTCATGGGATGCAGTAATATCAAGGAAGATCAGCTCATCAGCTCCCTGCTCATCATAAAAGCGGGCATTTTCGACAGGGTCTCCCGCATCGCGGAGGTTCACAAAACTCACGCCTTTTACGACCCTGCCGTCCTTTACATCAAGACATGGTATTATTCTCTTCGCCAGCATAGTATTTTTGTTATAAGTTATATGTTACGCTTCACGAGCTCTATCGCTTCCCTCAGGTCAAGGCTCCCTGAATATATCGCCTTGCCTGTGATAGCGCCCCATAGCCCATCTATCTGCATAAGGTTACTTATGTCGTCTATTGAAGAGACCCCACCTGAGGCTATCACAGGGATGCTGACTGTGTTGACCATCTCTCTTACCGCCTCTATATTCGGGCCTGAGAGCATACCGTCTTTTGATATATCCGTATAGATGATGCCTGCAGCGCCGGTCTCTTCTGCCTTCTTTGCGAGCTCCCGTGCATCCACAGAAGTCACCTCGACCCAGCCCTTCACTGCGACCTTCCCTCGTTTCGCATCAATGCCTACAAGGATCCTTCCTGGATACTTGTTGCATGCATCCCTCAGAAGAGCCGGTTTTTCGATGACTGCAGTGCCGAGTATCACCCTGTCGATACCGATGCCTGCAAGCTCGTCTATCTTATCCATGTCCCTGATACCCCCTCCGACCTCGATATCCATCTCTACGGACTCGCGTATCTTTCTTATTGCATTGAAGTTCTTCTGGCTGCCTGTAAAAGCGCCGTCGAGGTCAACTACATGGAGGAGGCTTGCTCCGCATGACGCCCACGCCTTTGCAGTAAGGGACGGGTCATCTGAATAGACTGTGACGGCGTCTTCCCTACCCTGGAGCAGTCTAACACATTTCCCTTCCTTCAAATCTATTGCAGGAATAACGAGCATATATTAATATAACAAAAAGGGCTGTCATTTCACAGGAGGGATATGCCGCACCCTGTTATCCTGTCCTCGAGCTTTTTAAATTAGCCGGAGGCATCAGTTGATACCTGTATCTGTCGCAATCATCACAAAAAACGAGGAAAAGAACATTACTGATGCGCTCGAGAGCGTTAAGGAATTCGATGATATAGTCATAGTAGATTCATTCAGCAGTGACAGGACATCCGAGATATGCAGGATTTATACTGAGAGGGTATTTCAGCATGAATGGCAAGGCTACTCCAAACAGAAGCAGATGGCTGTTGACCTTGCAAGAAACGAATGGGTGCTGATACTCGATGCAGATGAGCGTGTAACACCCGAACTAAAAGAGGAGATTAAAAGCTCTGTCTCCGGCAGCTCCTGCAGCGGTTTTTATATCCCGAGGAAGAGCTTCTTCCTCGGAAAGTGGATCCGGCACAGCGGATGGTGGCCGGATCATGTGCTCAGGCTTTTCAGAAAAGACTCAGGCCGCCTCTATGACAGGCATGTGCACGAAAAAGTGATGCTCAAGGGGAAAGCAGGCCATCTCAGGAATCCCCTCATCCATATAGCCTACAGGACAATTGGCGAATTTATAGATAAGGCTGACAGGTATTCGACGCTTGCTGCCATGGAGCTCAAAAAAGACAGGAGGCATGTTAATCCGATCTCATTAATATTCAGGCCTGTAATCACTTTTTTCAGAATCTTCATTATCAGGCAGGGCTTCAGGGATGGGGTCAACGGCTTGATACTCTCCCTTCTTTACAGTTATTATACCTTCCTTAAATACGTCAAGGTCTGGGAAAAGTGATAATACTGAAATCATACAGTCTGGAGGTCATATGCATATAGGAATCATAGGGACAGGATATGTCGGTCTTGTTACCGGCGCATGCTTCTCTGAGTTCGGTGTATTTGTCACGTGTGTTGACAAGGACAGGTCTAAGATAGAAACCCTCGAAAAGGGCATAGTCCCATTCTATGAGCCGGGACTTGAAGAGCTCGTCCAGAGGAACGTGAAACAGGGCAGGCTTAAGTTTACGACCGACATCAAAGAGGCGGTTGAATCATCACTCGTCATATTCATAGCAGTAGGCACGCCCCCGAGGGAAGACGGCTCTGCTGACCTCAAATACATAGACGATGTTGCAGCAGATATTGCCCGGCACATGGACGGATACAAGGTTATAGTCACAAAGAGCACAGTCCCTGTAGGAACAGGCAAAAGGGTAAAAGAGATTATAACAATGAACCTTCAGGAGCAGAACAATTTCGACGTTGTCTCTAACCCT
>CAKKPH010000019.1 GCA_919901585.1 Thermodesulfovibrionales bacterium
TTGCTAATCGCATGAGTTTTTTTATATTCCTGCTGAAGTTCAGGTGTGGCCTTAGCAATAAGAGGTCTCGGTTTTCGCCTGCGAAACCCCAATTGATGAAAGAGTCTTTGGCACTGACGTATACCAAGTGCTACCCTGTATTCCTTAGAAAGGTGATGACTGAGAAGCCTTCCATCCCAAAGGCTTTGAGCATATCCGAGATTACGCGGAGACTGACGCAGATCCGTTCCCACGGTCTGTCGCTGCTTCTGGTCAAGTTCAATAGGTCGCCCTGGACGTTCGGTATCATGCAATCCAGCGAATCCTTTCTCTTCAAAGCGATGCAGCCAATACTGGACAGTTCGCGGGCTATGGCCAAACAACTCTGCCACCTGATTGCAGCTGACTCCGGAGCATATCATAAGAATTGCATGAAGACGATGGTCATATCTGGATTCTTCAGATCGCTCAATCTCCTGTTGAACAGCAATTTTAATAATGTCCGCATCCTGAACCTCAAGTTTACGCATAACGCCTCCCTTCCTGCTATCATTGTAGCAGAAGAGTCAATTATGCGCAATTATTTATGTCGCTATGTATAAGTAATTTATTGTTGATATGTGTTTTGCAATTTGCTATAGTTTTATTCAGGCATTCTCGGAAAAGGGTACTTGGTAGATTAATTGAAGCGCCGCGCTGCGCGCGCCGCTTACGCCGAGTTGAGCGAAAAAGACGCTCAAACGTATTGTTTTTCATCTTGCGATGAAAACGCACCGCGCGCTGATTCGCGCAGCGCTAACAAATCGTTCGAGCATCGGCACTACACCTGCATTCAAGCCTTCGGCTTTCAGCAGGCTCGTGCCCACGCTCAACTCGGCGTTATCGAGTTTCTGGTTATAATCCCAAAAGTCATGATATCCAGTTAGAAAAATACGAAATCTGTGAAAAACGCGAGTGAGTATGATAGAATTTGCGGAGATGAGCAGAAACCTTATAATTACTTGTTATCAAAACCTAATACATAGGAGGTAGACATGTTTAAAAATATAAAGACTATCATTTA
>CAKKPH010000020.1 GCA_919901585.1 Thermodesulfovibrionales bacterium
CAGTAAAATAACGTTTTCCAAACAATGCCGGGAATACCGTAATACAGAGCAAAACGGTATACAGCATTCCAGTGTGATAGACCGGCACCGCATTTGCGAGAAACGAGATCGGAAGCCAGAAGATGCCCGTTATCAGCGCCGTATAGATGACAAGTCCCCTGTCGATCGCTGAAAGCCCCGTCCGCTTTTTTTTCAGGATCATAATTACTGCCATAAGTGTCAGTCCTGACAGGCTCACTGTTTTCATAACTGACGGGAGGGTAGACCAAATGTCCATTGCCGTTATCATGACACTGATGATAACGGCTGGCATTATCGTCAATATACGTTTCATGGTATAAGCGCATCCTTGTCTTTAAGCCCTCTGGCTGCTGCCACCCGCTTCTGGGAGGATTTCTTTTTTCCAAAAGGGCAGACTTTCACACACACTCCGCATATGAGAGCGCCGATGCCGGGCCTTGCCTTAAACTCGCTGACTTTGTTAAAGCACCGGTTCAGATATATCGCATCCTCCCTGGTCTCGTAGCGACTATCGGTTGATATATTCTTGATCGCTGACGCAGGACACGCCTTAACGCATTCCATACATCTTCCGCACCTGTTCCTTATAGGTTCGTCTGCACTGAGCGGCATATCTGTCAATATAGTTGCAAGCCTTATGCGCGGCCCGTATTCAGGGCTTATGATTAGCAGACTCTTGCCCTGCCATCCAATTCCTGCCATCCTCGCCACTGCCTTGTGGGAGATATTTCCGAGGAGGTTGTCATCGTCAGCGATATGAGAGGCTGGAATAGCCCTTGCCTTATAGCCCTTTTCTGTAATCCATACGGCAGTTTGTGCCGAAATAGTGTCAAGAGTCGCATTAATATCGCGGTAGTGCCCTGCATATTCAGGAGTAGGGCCATCGATGATAGTATTTATTATCCCATCATCGAGTTTCTTTGCTATTGAGACAGCATAAGCATAAGGGTTCAGGATATCTTCAGGCACGACAACCCAGCCGTTTTTAAAAGGCTCAAGGTCAGCGATGCCTGTCAAATCTGCGCCACTCAACCTGATATAAGTTTTAATATCCGGTGTCAGATCAATATCAATTATCTTATCCGGAACCGTCAGGGCATTGCAAAGATCTAACTGCCTTCTGACGGCAGCATCTTCTCTATAATCTTCCGGCATCTTCTGCAAAAATCCTTTTCTTTACAGAGCAGGGCATTAAAAAAGGTTTTACTTTTAAGCCCCATTAAGCTTATTTTCCGAGCATCTCCTCTTTCAGGCTCTTTTGTGCAGGTTTATCACAGAGCCATATACCGAACAATGCCTGCTTGAAAGAAACGCCTTCTATCGAGGTGTTCAGCTTGCCGTTTTTATATATCTCGACTCCCTTCCCCGGGACATTGATAAAATCATAGGTATCGTTTTCCTGTATCTTGTCCTTAAAGACGGTAATGAACCTTTCTATCTGCGTCTTGATAGGGGCGCTATTATTGTTTGTGGCATTTTCAAAGCCCTCCCTCGTTGCAGTCTCCATCCTTTCGCTTGTGATCATGGACGAAACTATATGCAGTCTTATCGCCATAGGCTCATCCGCCTCGATAACCTTCAAGGCATCATTAGATTTCTGCAGAAGATAAAGGCCACCCACATACATGTTCATAAAGAATTTCGTCCGTATCCCTGCTCCGTTCAAGATGAGCTTTGTCTGGCCTGCCATAACCGTATCCGGCATAGTGACACCGGATATCTCTTTTGCATAAACCTGAGAGTATGTTATGAAGACCGCCACCAATACAACAAACAGTTTCTTAGAGACCATAGCCACTCCTTTCTGAGACCATTATTATTAGGGTTCTATGGACATATACTATCATTGATCAGAACAATAATCTATCCTGTCACCAAATCCGGCAGATCGAAACTGCAAGGTGGTAATAAAAATTGCATATGAGCCTGCAATAAATGAGGATGGTTTAAGTGTCTTAGCAGAAAAGATGCCGTCTTGCTTGATTTAGTCCGTGTTAAAAAAGCATCCTCTGCCCCTTTGTCTCTTCTTTCTCTATCGGAGCAAATATCTTTACCTTCCCGAATTCCCCGTCAAAGCCGGGGGCGATGGAGACCTCTCCGGAACGCATCCTCGCTATCGCTTCCCTGATAACAGGAAAGCCTGCCTTTTCAATTTCATCAAGCGGCAGATCCATCAGGATACTGAATTCACTGCCGAGTTTTCCAAGGAGGTTCATGTATTCATTCACTACCTTTTTGCTGTTTACGCCTACTTTCAAGGTCTCTGCAATTATTTCAGGAAGAGGTATTATCGAATAATAATCCTTTGCATCTGCCGGCTTAAAACCGGCCTCCCTGTCGGCAAGGTTTTTTACCCTGTGCATAACTCCTACAGTTACCTTTTTGCTGCATACCGGGCAGAGAAAGTTGCGCCTAATAGTCTCGTCAGGCGGTAGGCTGACATTGCAAGCCCTGTGTCCGTCATAGTGGTATTTCCCCTCTTCAGGGAAAAACTCAATTGTCCCCAAAAACCCATTCCCCGTCCTGACGGCATCAGTTACTCCCCTGTAAGAAAGTTCCGTGTCTAATATATTAGCCTCGCGTCCTATCTTAGCAGGTGAATGGGCATCTGAGTTTGATATGAGAGTAATGTTGTCGAGCGCCGAGAGCCTCCAGTTCATCGGCGGGTCTGAAGACAGCCCTGTCTCAATTGCAGCGATATAGGGCGTCAGCTCCTCAAAACATTCCTCAAGTGAATCGAATCCGGACACTGCACCGAATACGGAAAAATGCGGGGTCCAGGCATGGGCAGGGATGAGCATGGCTTCAGGAGATGAATCCAGTACTATTCTGAGCAGTTCCCTCGCATCCAGACCGAGTATAGGCCTGCCGTCTGCCTTCAGGTTTCCTATCTTTGAAAGGGCCGTGTTAATCCTCCCGGCACTCTTAAAATCAGGGGCCAGGATAATCGAGTGGATCTTCCGTGTCTTCCCGTTTTTGCTATAGATGCAGCTTATCTCTGCAGTCAGTATAAAGTCCACGCCGGACCTGCAGGATGAAGGGAGGTCATCCGCCCTGTATTCAGCTTTCAGGGTATAAAGGCTGTTGCCTGCCGGCTCTAACTTCTCACTCAGCTCCTTAAACCATTCCGGGTGCGTAAAGTCCCCTGTGCCTATAACTGAAATGCCCTTTAATTGTGCCCACCTCCAGATGCTTTCAGGTGACATCTCCCTGCTTGTAGCACGTGAGTATTTTGAATGGATATGAAGATCGGCTATGAATCGCATCCGGGATTATAACACGAAACAACCTCCGGAGCGCTTTCAGCCCTTGCATGCGCTTAGACAACAATAATTTAGTGTATAATACCTCTTAATATGGGCCTCTGGAATGATATAAAAAGGGATTACAGGGCGGTTTTCAAAAATGACCCGGCTGCGAGGAACGGGTTTGAGGTGGTTTTTGCCTATCCTGGGTTTCATGCAATATTCATCCACAGGATAAACCATATGCTCTGGAATGCAGGGATACCGGTTATGCCAAGGCTTTTATCCCATATTGCACGGTTCTTCACAGGCATAGAGATACATCCTGCTGCAAAGGTCGGCGCGGGTTTCTTTATAGACCACGGCATGGGAGTTGTAATAGGCGAGACCTCAGCGATAGGCGAGGATGTACTCCTCTATCAGGGCGTGACGCTCGGCGGTACAGGGAAGGAAAAGGGCAAGCGCCATCCAACACTCGGCAGCAACGTCGTTGTCGGAGCCGGCGCAAAGATACTCGGAGGCATAACCATAGGCAGCCATTCCAAAATTGGCGCCAATGCTGTCGTGCTCGACTCAGTGCCGGAGCATTCTATTGTCGTCGGGATACCGGGCAAGGTCATAAAGAAAAGGGTCCTCCGGATGATGGAGGAAGGGCCTGTCGAGAGCATCGCTAAGGTGCATATGCCGGACCCTGTCGAAGACAAGTTTAAAGAACTCGAAAGACAGATAGAAGAGTTAAATAAAAAGATAGAGACACTGGAAGGCAAGGGAGGTAAGATGCGGGTTTACAATACGCTCACAGGCAAGAAGGATGAACTAATACCTATTAGTCCAAATAAGATCGGGATTTATGCCTGTGGAGTAACCGTCTATGATCTGTGCCATATCGGCCATGCGCGGAGCGCAATAGTCTTTGACGTAATAAGAAGATACCTTCAGTTTAAAGGTTTTGAAGTCAAATATATCAGAAATTTTACAGACATTGACGACAAGATAATAAACAGGTCAAAGCAGGAAGGCATCTCGTGGGATGCTGTTGCCAAAAAATATACAGATGAATACTACAGGGACATGGACAGGCTCGGCGTCAGAAGGGCAGATGTCGAACCAAAGGCAACAGAACATATTCAGGAGATCATAGCGTCAGTCAAGGGGCTTATTGATAAAGGATACGCTTATGCTGTTGACGGCGATGTTTATTTCGAGGTATCCAAATTCACCGGCTACGGAAAACTCTCAAAGAGGGACATCGATGAGATGCTCGCCGGTGCACGGGTCGAGGTGGACGGGCGGAAGAAAAACCCTATGGACTTTGCGCTCTGGAAATCCTCAAAAGAGGGTGAGCCTTCATGGGACAGCCCATGGGGACCAGGAAGACCGGGCTGGCACATAGAATGCTCTGCAATGTCAACAAAACACCTCGGCGAGAGTTTCGATATACACGGCGGTGGGGCTGACTTGATATTCCCGCACCATGAAAACGAGCTTGCGCAGACAGAGGCATACACAGGGAAGCCTTTTGTGAAATACTGGATCCATAACGGCTTTATCACCATAGACAAGGAAAAGATGTCGAAGTCCCTCGGCAACTTCTTTACGATACGGGAGATCCTCGACAAGTTCGACCCTGAAGTCGTGCGCTTCTTCCTCCTGTCAACTCATTACCGGAGCCCGATTGAGTTTTCAGACGCGCTCTTGAAAGAGGCTGAGGTTTCTATAGACAGATACTACACAACAATTATCAGGGTTGCGGATTTTCTCAAGGCAGATTCCGGCGCACAGAAGCCTTCGGCTGAAGAGAAGGCAATGGAAGAGACCGTGAACAGTTTTATGGACAGGTTTAAAGAGGCGATGGATGATGATTTCAATACAGCGCTCGCAGTAGGACATATATTCGAACTGATACGGGAGACCAACAGGTTCCTCGACACAAGGCCGTCAGGCCCGAAAACGCAGGAATTGCTGTTGAAGTCCAGAGACATGCTCCAGCAGGCCGGGAGCGTCCTGAACATCTTCAATAAAAAACCGGAAGAGTGGTATGACGCCCTGATGAAGACCAAGAACGTGCCCTATCCCAAAGCGGACATCCTTGAGAAGATTGCCCAGCGTCAGGAGGCACGGCATAAGAAAGACTGGGCTGCTGCCTATGCCGTAAGAAAGGAACTTGAATTGCACGGAATAATACTCGAAGATAAAAAAGACGGCACAACATGGAAGGTGAACGTAAGCAGCTAAGATTCTCTCTTAAAGGCTCTGGGCAAAGCATATAGCATTTTCCCCTCCACTCTACGAGTCATAGATAATCGCAATCTCTTCCGGCGTGACCCTGCCTGCCGGTAGGCAGGGTCGTAGAGGGCATAGACCATTTCGTCAATCCGATGCTCAAGGGCGGAGGTGTCGGCTCCATTATTCCCCTCTTTGGCAAAGTGGGGCGAGGGGGGGCAGGGGGGTTGTTTTTTTGCTGATAACATGCCATTACTCATAAATTATGATAATAGGCTTATTTGCATTATAAATGATTCAATCTGCATGTTTTTTGTTATGCTTATGTCAAGCTTTACAGTGTAAAGCTGTCGGCATTTCTTAGGGTTGTTGGCCCCAAAATAACAGCCCTTAATTTTTATCTTATCCTGTCCTTCAATTCTTCAATCGTAATTGGTACGCATTTCTTTTTTTGTTTGTTATACATCTGGGTATGAGCCTTACCAAAATCAAAGAATGTGCCAACCTGTAATGTTCCGCTCCCCGGCCTAATCCTTAAATACATTACACATTCCAAATCCTGGCAAAATAATCCGATGGAGCCTCTGTCAGGCTCACAC
>CAKKPH010000021.1 GCA_919901585.1 Thermodesulfovibrionales bacterium
AAGAGAATGGTCGAGGCTTCAAAAAAATACGGGGTCTATAAATAGCAGGTTAAAAACAAAGAGGAGGATTAAACAATGGCGACAAAGGAAAAAGAACAGGACATAATCAATAGGTTGAAGGATGCGGTCATCAACTACAAGGTTGCAGATGCAAAAAAGATTTCAGAAGAAGCGGTGAAGGAAGGATGCAATGCTTACAAGGTGACAATGGAAGGGCTTGCAGGAGGCATGGAGGTTGTCGGACAGAAGTGGGACAACCATGAATACTTTGTCCCTGAGACACTCCTATGCGCAAAGGCGCTTTATGCAGGCCTTGACATTTTAAAGCCTCACATTAAAGTTGGAGAAGGTGGTAAGAGGGGACAGGTAATACTCGGGGTCATGCAGGGAGATGTCCATGACCTTGGGAAGAACCTCATAAAGGCGATATTCGAGGCCTCGGGATGGGACGTGCACGACCTTGGGAGAGATGTTCCGCTCCAGAAGTTCGTCGAGGAACAGTTCAAGACCGATTCTGACATAGTTATGCTCTCTGCAATGATGACAACGTCAATGGTCGGTATCAAGAAGCTCATCCCGATGATCAAGGAGAAGAATCCAAACGTGAAGATCATGATCGGCGGTGCTCCGATCACTGAGAAGACCGTTGAGGAATACGGTGCTGACTCAACAGCTGACAACGCTCCTAATGCCCTGCGTGAAGCGATGAAGATGCTCGAGGTACTCAGGAAGGGGAAGGCGGCATAATCAGGGATAACCGTCTGAGACAGTCATAAACCAAAAAGATAGCTTGCCCGATTATGCTGTTCAGTCTGAACAGTCAGGGGAAGTCCGGGATATGGCAGGATGAACGGCATCTTCGGGCAATGCTGAAGAAAACTTTAGGATACCACCCTCAAAAGGAGGATTTGACATATATGGATCACACGATTATTTTTCAACCTTCAGGCCGGCGCGGCCTTATACCTGAAGGCATTACCGTTCTTGAAGCTGCCAGAAGGCTGGGGGTTGGTATCGAGGCAGTCTGCGGAGAGCAACTCGTATGCGGCAAATGCCGTGTAAAGGTCATGGAGGGCAAATTCCCCAAAGAGGGCATAACCTCTGCCATGGACCATCTCACAGAGCTTGATGAAAAAGAGGTAAAAGTACTGAAACGCAAAGACTCTGAGGAGCATATTCGTCTGGCATGCTCGACCAGAATTCAGGGCGACATTCTTGTCTTTGTTCCTGAGGCAAGCCGCACCGGCGAACAGATAGTCAGCAAGGCTGCTGGAGTTATAAAAACAAAAATTAAGCCGGCTGTCAAAAAGTACTATGCTGAGCTCCCTTTGCCTTCACTGGATGACCCGCTTGGAGACTTTGAGCGGCTCGAAAATGTCCTGACCAAAGAATATGGCCTTAAAAAGCTGAGTATTGACTACAGGGTATTGCAAAAACTTCCCGACATTATACGGAAGAGTGACTGGAAGGTAACGGCAACAGTATGGCAGAATAGCGAGATAATCAGGGTAGAGCCAGGAAAGATCGAGACCAACATCGGGCTTGCAATTGATATCGGAACCACTACAGTTGCAGGGTATCTTACTGACCTTAATACCGGATTGGTGCTGGCTACAGAGTCAATGATGAATCCACAGGTACGGTACGGGGAAGATGTAATGTCCAGGATCACCTATTGCATGATGAATGAGGAGACAGGCCTTAAAGACCTTCAGAAAACGATTCTTGAAGGCCTGAACACCATAGCCAAAAAGGCGGCTCATAAGGCAGGCCACACACCTGAAGACATCAACGAAGTCACGCTTGTCGGAAACACAGCGATGCACCACATCCTTCTCGGGATCAACCCTGAACACATGGGAATAGCGCCCTTTACCCCTGCCCTGCACAAATCAGTAGACGTGAAGGCAGACCGCTTTGGGATGCATATCCTCCCTTCAGGCAACGTCCACATGCTGCCGATAGAAGCCGGTTTTGTCGGCGCAGATAATGTGGGGTGTCTGATCGCTGACGAGCCTCATAAGCGCAAAGAGATAACTTTACTCATAGATATCGGCACAAACGGCGAGCTTGTTCTCGGGAATAAAGATAAGCTGATCTCCTGTTCCTGTGCCACAGGCCCGGCTCTCGAAGGAGCGCAGATTGAATTCGGAATGCGTGCTGCTCCGGGCGCAATCGAAAGAGTAAAAATAAACCCTAAGACACTCGAGGCGACCTATAAGGTAATAGGGAATGAATCATGGAGTGACGGTAAGGTCAACATGCAGGCAAAGGGGATCTGCGGTTCAGCCATTATAGACGTGATTGCAGAAATGTTCAAATCTGGTATAATTAAGAAAAACGGCCGGATTGATATGGAGATCAAATCGTCGAGGCTTAGAAAAGGTCACAAGGGGTTGGCTGAGTATGTCCTTGCATGGAAACATGAGACATCCGTGGATCAGGATATCGTTGTTACCCAGAAAGATGTGCGTGCCATACAGCTTGCTAAAGGTGCCCTCTATTCAGGATGCCAGATCATG
>CAKKPH010000022.1 GCA_919901585.1 Thermodesulfovibrionales bacterium
CCTATGAATTCCCCGTCCAATTCAGGTTCCCCATCCTCCAACAGCATCTCAACAACCTCTTTAAGGTTCTCTTTCAGTTCATCGAGGGTTGCAGCTTGTGAGTGTGCGCCCGGAAAGCCTGGGACAAAGCCCACGTAAAGACTAGTATCAGCACATTTCTCTACAACGGCGGTAAAAGTTCTCATTGCATGGCTCCTCCATCTATAATTTATTATGCATTATACCATTTTTTTGCCTTATGGTTTATGCTGTTCCCCCCCGAATAATCTATGGACAAGAAGATTGAGAATGGAGTAGCTGTTTTGCTGGGACAGCTTCGGGCGCTCGGGAAGAGAAAGCAATTTGTCTTCCTGTCAGCGGCAAAGGGGCAGATGGCAGGGATTGAGAAGGGTTAGACTACTGACTTTGGGGCAGTAAAGAGTGGTTATCCAAAAATATCCGAGTGACTACCGGTCCTCTCAAAAACAACCTCTCCTGCCTTCTTATTGATCTTGTAAATCAGTAACCAATCCGGTTCTATATGGCATTCATACCGGTTATTGAAGTTGCCGGAAAGAGAATGGTTTTTGTAATGAGCAGGCAACTGTTTTTCATCAATAAGCAACATGATAACAGCTTTCAATTTTTCGGTATCCTTGCTGCCTGATTTTTCGATTCTCTTGAGGTCTTTTCTGAATTGTTTAACATAGGAAGGCTGTAACACTAAAGCCTCAATTTTCTGAACATATCATCAGCATTTTTGCATTTGACAAGCTCTCTGCCGTCATCTGTTTTCCTGAAGGTTTCTATGGTAAGTTCATTAGGGATTCTGTCTTTTGATTGCAGGTAACTTATGAAGTCAATAACCACCATCAGTTTTTCATCGGGCAAGGAATCAATGGCCTTTTTTGCCTGTCTATGTAACACTGTCTGCATATATATCCTCCTGTCTTGTTCTTATTGTATCACAAAACAGGGAACTTCTTCACCGGCAGCAAGTCTGCCATTCAAGCGGTAGCCTTTTTAAGTTCCTGAAATTGCTGTATGTGGTTGATCTCTCCAAAAAATGGAGAGCACTCAAGATCAACTGCCCTTGATATCCCCTTTTCAGAACTTGTAAATAGCCCCTCAACAGATATGGACAAGAAGATTGAGAATGAAATAGCAGTGATGCTGGGACAGCTCAGGGCGCTCGGGAAGAGAAAGCAATTTGTCTTCCTGTCAGCAGCAAAGGGGCTAATGGCAGGGGTTGAGAAAAGCTGAAATTTTAGCTGGATAGTATTGCCTGACATACGAAGGCTTTAGCATTAAATTTTCAATTTCTTGAACATATCATCAGCATTTTTGCATTTGACAAGCTCTCTGCCGGCATCTGTTTTCCTAAAGGTTTCGAGGGTAAGCTCATTAGGAGATGACCCCTAATTTTTAATTGCAGGACCGGCATTAAGATATAAAACCCTTATAATCCTCTTTTATATGTTCCTGAAGCTTCGTTATCAGGTGGAACACCTCTTTTAGCGTCTTTTTTTCGAGATTGCTCAGCCTGTTAGGATTTATGAAATTATCGGCCACTCCCCCTTCCTTTATCTGTTCGTACTGATGATGCAGCCGGAGGAGCATCAGGAACTCAAAGGCATGCTCAATCTCATCTGCAAACTCCTTAACAATGGGGTGTTTAGGTTTTAAGGCATGTATCCGTTCGATAGTTGAGGTATCTTTTATGCCGGCCTCGAGCGAAAAAAGCCGGACAGCGTCAACAAGGGGTGTTGTGCCCTTAAGTTTCATATCAATTTCGTCTTTGTGTTCTCCTCCCTTTTCGACTACAAAGGATTTGAAAAATCCGATAGGCGCAGTGTTTCTCAATATAGTGCCTGCCATATGGCCCAGGAATATCCTATTTAGAGTAAGCAGGGACATATAGTGAGCCCTCAGCTCCTCAAAAAGGCTTATCTTGCCGTATAATGCCCTGAAATCAAAAAATATCAGTGATTTCAGTACAGCGCCCGGCGTAGGGGTTGATATCCAGTTTGAGAAGTAGCCTTCCCATGCCTGGAGCGGTTGGCACCATTGAGGGTTGCTCGCCATGTAATCGGCAGGACAGGAGGGGAATCCGATCTTCAATAGGCTGTTCTTTACAAAAGAGGTAAAAACAGGGAAATATCTCTCAGCCTCAGACGCTTCCTCACGTGCCGAGGAATTTGAGTATATGATCGCATTGTCCTGATCTGTTTTGAAGGTCTGCTCCTTACGGCCCTCGCTCCCAAAAACAACCCAGCAATAAGGGACAGGCGGCTGCCCGTATTGCCATTCTGCCAGCTCAATGACCTTTCGAACGAGCCTGTCATTTATCTCAGTGATAATCTTTGAGAGGTTGCTTATCTTCGCCCCTTCCTTCAGGAGCAGTCCTATCAGATTATTTGTCCTTTTGGATACAGAGGAGAGCCCCTCGATTGTCTGCTGGTTTTCAATGTCATTCACAAAGGACAGCGGGGATGTCCCTTGCAGGAGCATGAGGTCATGGTTTGTCATGATCCCTTTGAGCTCTCCGTCCTTTAGGACAGGCATGTGGTGTATGTTGTACTTGATCATCTTCAGGATAGCCTCAAAGCATGAGTCATTGGCATCAACCCTTATCAGAGAGAGGGTAGTGATGTTTTTTACAGGCTCGGCGATATTCCTTCCCTTTGCAATGACCTTTTCCCTGAGGTCCTTGTCAGTCACAATACCGACCGGCAGGTTCCTTTTGTCGGTTATGATTAAAGAGGTAATCTTATGTTTCACCATAATCTGAGCTGCCTCCTGTATGCTCATCTCCTCATCGACTGTAATTGCATCCGAGGCTATGTCGCCGACCGGAGTAGAGAAAAGAAAGCGCTCGCTGCTCCCGTAGAAGAGCCCTTTGTTCTGCATTTCCCTGTAGGTCCTGTCGACGTATCTGGAAAGATAGGACATAAAGTATTCTGCAAAGGCAGGGCTTGTTTCGAGGAGTTTTAAAACCATCTCCCGGTTTATCGTGTAGCAGATAGTGTCGTCAATGGTTATGACTGTGGTCTTTTGTTTGTCATTGCCTATAAGGGAGAGGAAGCCAAAGGTGTCCCCTTCACCCTTGTAGTCCATGACAACCTCTTCGCCGTCCTCAGACCTTATGGAGACCTTGACACCGCCCTTCTTAATAAGTCTTAAGGCTTCGCTCGGAGGGCCGTTCTGTTTTAAGATGACGGTGTCCATGGGGTAGTAGTCCATAGACATCTGCCCGGCTATGTTCTTCAGGATGGCCGCATCAAGGAACTGAAAGGGCGGGTTGCTATTTAAAAAATCCAAGACATCTTCGAGGATCATCTGTTTGAGCGGTCAGCGGTCAGATCTCAGCAAACGGCCATACGGCAAGATGCTGAATGATGATAGCTGAACATTACCTCCTCTGGAAGGATTGGGGTAGATGTCCTGCCCTTATGAAACCGTCGTCAGATATAAGGACAGCCCTTTCGACTATATTCTTCAGTTCCCTGATATTGCCGGGCCAGTGATAACTCCTCAGCGTCTCAATAACATCACTGTCTATATCCCTGACTGTCCTGCAGAGTTCGTTAGAGAGCGTCCGGATCATATGCATGATGAGGGGCTCTATGTCTTCTGCGCGTTCCCTGAGCGGAGGGAGCTTGACCGTTGCGCCGCTTATCAATTTGTACAATTCATCACTGAACCGCCCTTCCCTTACCGCAGCCTCGATATCCATGCTTGTTGCAAAGATAAACCTGAGGTCAGCCTTTAGGGATTGTGCGCCTCCGACAGGCCTTATCTCATTGCTCTTCAGCAGGCTGAGCAGCCCGGACTGAATCCTCTGGTTCATATCAAGTATCTCACGTATGAATATAGTGCCTGCATTAGCCTCCTCAAAAAGGCCCCTTCTTGAGATAGAGGCATCGCTAAAAGCGCCCTTGACATAACCAAACAGCCCCGGCTCGAGCATGTCCTCAGGGATGGTGCGGAGATTTACCGGGATAAACGGCCTGCTCACCCTGCTGCTGCTGTTATGTATCACCCTTGCTATGAATTCCTTGCCTGTGCCTGTCTCCCCGAGCAGAAGCACGTTGCTCCCCGAATCAGCGATAGCCTTGACATCGTTGACTACGCTCCTCATCGCAGGGCTTTCTCCTATTATCCTGTTAAGGTCATACTGCCTCTCGATCTGTTTTCTGAGAAGCGTGTTCTCGTCCTGAAGCGCACCCTGTTTGATTGCATTCTTGACGATCTGCTTTATCTCTTCGTGCATGATCGGCTTGACGACGTAATCATAGGCACCGGCCCTGAGGGCCTCGACAGCGGTCTCGAGGGATGCATAGGCTGTCATGATTATGACGATCTGTTCAGGGATGGTCTCTTTTATCTTCTTTAGAAGCTCTATGCCTGTAATGCCGGGCAGGATGATGTCTGTGATTATGACGTCGTAGAAACCCTCTCCAAATATATTTAATGCAGCCTCAGCGCTCCCGATGGTCTCGACATAATAACCCTCTTTTGTGAGGACCCTCTTGAGGGATGCGCATAGCGTCTCTTCGTCTTCTACAACGAGCAGCCTTTCATTCATCAATTATCGATCGGGAGCCTGATAACAAAGGTGGTCCCCTCCCCCTCTCTGGTCTTTACGGTTATATTGCCGTTATGCTCTTTGATTATACCATAACAGATGCTGAGGCCCAAGCCTGTGCCCTTGCCGGACCCTTTTGTCGTAAAGAAGGGGTCAAAGATCCTGTCGACCACTGATTCATCGATACCGCTTCCGGTGTCGCTGAATATCACCTCGACTGAAGAACCGGCCTGCTTCATCGATATGTTAAGGTTGCCTCCGGAGGGCATAGCGTCCATGGCATTAAGGATAAAGTTCATGAAGACCTGCTGTATCTTGTCCGGATTGACCTTCATCAAAGGTATCTCTCCGATATCGGTCTTCAGGTTGATGTTCTTGAACCTCTTGTCGTATTTGACAAGGTTTATTGTGCGGTCGAGTATCTCTGCGATATTCGTAGGCGTCTTCTCAGCAGTAGATATCCTCGCAAAGTCTCCGAGGCTCCGCACGATCTTCGCGATCCGCTCTATATGGCTGTTAATGGTCTTGAGCGAATCGGTCGAGAACTCAATGTCATCCCTGCTGTCCATCTTCATAGACCTCAACTCCTGAACGAGTGACGATATCGAGGCAAGGGGGTTGCCGATCTCGTGAGAAATACCGGCCGTCAGCTTGCCGATACTGGCAAGCTTTGAGGCCTGCACAAGCTGCTCTTCCATCCTCTTTTTTTCGGTTATGTCTTCGATGATAACAACAAACCCGCCTGAGGGGTCTTTAAACGGGCTTATACTTATCTTGAAAGACTGTAACGACGGCGTCTGGACAATCGTGTCCTTATGCCTGTTCTGTATGAATATCTCCAGGTTCATCCACGGCAGGAGATGTGTTATAGACCTGTTAAAAGCATCAGGCTTCCTTATCCCTGTGATCGCCTCCATCTCCCTGTTCCAGTATTTAATCCTTGATAAGGAGTCGATGGTCGTGATGCCGACAGGAGCACTCTCTATGATATTTTCGCTGAACTCTTTGAGATACGAAAGCTGTCTATTCGCCTCTGCAAGCTCCTGCCTCGAAAGCCTGAGGTTTTCTGTGATATCCTTAACCGACCTTGAAAGGTCTTCCCTCTCCATCTCCGTAAGTATGAGCTTATCCTCAAAGATAATGGCTGCTATTGAAGAGCCGATTGCGCCTGCAAGGACCTTTTCTGCCTCATTCCTGAGGTCAAAGATATCGGTCTGGGTCAGTTCGTCCCTGCTCTTGTGCCTCATAGTTAAAAAGGACTGAATAACCTCTTCTGTCTCGAGTTTGCCCAGATAGAGCGCAAGGACACTCTCTATGTCGTTGACGCTGTATGAACCGCTGCGGGTAAGCTCTTTAACCCTCTCGTAGGACTCCACAAATATCAGGGACTGTATCTCTTCCTCCTTCGACTGCTTGCTGAATATAGAGAATCCGAAATAGAATGCCAGATTGAGCAGCATACCCCAGAATAGCGAGTGTCCCCATTTTTCGAGCCCCTTGACCCCGAAGAGGCTGTCAGGGTTGAACATCTCAGATTTGACCATCTCTGCAAGAAAGCTCGCTTTATCTATTGCGCCTGCCTTTATTAAGTCAGGCAGGATTAGCGTATAAAACCATACAATAAACCCTGCAACCAGGCCGGTTATTGCCCCCATCTTTGAGCCTCTCTTCCAGTACAGTCCAAAAAAGAATGAAGGCGCAAACAGTGCCACCAGAGAGAAGGACTTAAGGCCGATCTCGACAAGGCCGTAGAACTCTCCGATAGATGTGGCAAAGAGATAGCCGGAATAGACGACTCCGAGGATAACCATCCTTTTTATATTCAGGACTATGGTCGGGAACCTCGGTATCTCGTGGAACTTGATCAGGGCCGGCATAATAATGCTGTTCATCACCATTGTGCTGAGTGCCAGTGATTCGACAATAACCATGGCCGTAGCTGCAGAAAAGCCGCCCATGAATGCTAAGAGCGCGAGATATTTCCTTCCGTGGCTGTACGGGAGGGTCAGGACAAAATAGTCCGCATCTACACTCGAACCGCCCAGAAGCAGACCCCCATAAGCTATAGGCAGGACGAATATATTTATCAGGAAGAGGTACAAAGGGAACAGCCAGGCAGCCTTTGTGATGTGGGCCTCGTCATAATTTTCTACAACAATCATCTGGAACTGCCGCGGCAGGAATACAATCGCCATCATAGAAAGAAAAAGAAGCGCAAACCATTCTGAATAGTTAGTCCCTGTCCCCTCCCCTAAGATAAGCAAAAGGAAGTGGCTTGAACTGCTGATCTTGTCAAGTATGTCGTTGAACCCGTTAAACAGGCTGTACGTCACAAAGATGCCTACAAAAATAAAGGCGATAAGCTTAACAATCGACTCAAAAGCGATGGCAAACACAAGGCCTCCGTGCCTCTCTGATGCATCAAGGCGCCTGGCCCCGAAGATGATCGCAAATATGCCGAGTATCGCTGTAATAAACAGGCTGGCAGCAGCGCTTCCAGCACTCTCGCCGGAGATGATTATCAGGGTGTGGATAATAGCCTTTATCTGGAGTCCTATATAGGGTATAATCCCTACCACAGCCACGACAGAAAACAGTCCGGACAGGAAGAGGGACTTGCCGTACCTGAATCCGATAAAGTCAGCCAGAGTAGTTATCCTGTTGGCCTTTGATATCCTCACAACCTTTTTCAGAAAGACCAGCCATAAAACCGCCATAATGGTCGGGCCGAGATATATGGTAAGAAACGAGAGGCCTGAGGTTGCGGCCTTTCCGACACTGCCGTAGAATGTCCATGCAGTGCAATAAACCGCAAGGGAGAGCGAATAGATGTAAGGATTGGCAACAATGCTCCTGCCTGTCTTCTCCCTCATCTCAGCGTAATAGGCGACTGCAAACAGGAGGCTGAGATATCCGAGGATATAGAGGAACAGCAGCCAGCCGCTAAACATCCTATCCTCTCCCCTTCTTATTAATGAGTGAGCTCAGGACGCCCACGCAGGCTATGAGCAACCCCCAGGCGCCGAACAGATAGTGAGGCAGGGACATTCTGAAGATATCGAGGAAGGGCCAGTTGAAGAGGATTAACCCGATTATGAAAATAAAGGGCCAAAGTTCCTTGCTGCTCATCACCAAAATCTATCATGAACTGATACGGATAATCAAGGGCAAAGAACTCCTAAGAATTTCGAGCCGCTGACAGGCTAAAAGATAGAAAGAATTCTCGAGTTTGGAGATATTGACGATTTTTTCCGGATGGAAGAGACATTTCCAGAGAAAAAAGTTAGAGAGGTTGTCCTGAAAAGCCGGATCATATCTAAAAGGACCTGCTCATTTTGCAGGGCCTCAGGCTATGCATTTTGAGGACGCCGAAAGAAACCCGGAACCTTTATTGCTGGACAAAACCGTACCGTGGGAAGAAGTTAAGAGGTTTTTCACAACCCATGCCCGGGATTTCATAGAAGCCTTCACACATAACTATGTAATCCCTTACCCAATTTATGTAATCAATTACACAGTCATCTTCTGCTGAATCTAAAATATTCTTATATTACGGCATGTTAAAAACACATAATACAGGCATTGAAATAGCTTATAATTTGCTATACTAAAGCAGCAAATCACAAATGGAGGCAGAAAAGATGCAGGCAACGACAAATATAACAAAGACCCTGTTAGAGATAACGGGTGAACCACGCTTGGAGATTGCAATTCTTGATATATTAAAAGATGCCATTGAGCACAGAATTGAAAAAATTGAGAGAGAATTGAAACGATTTGAAGAAAAATATCATATGGCCTTTAATGAGTTTAAAGGAAAATTTGACAGCGAAGAAATTCCAGAGCCTTACAGCTATGATATTGAAATGGATTATCTTGAATGGGAAGGTCTTGTCAGCCGCCTCTCAAAGTATAAAACCCTTCTCTCTAACCTTCCATAATGGAGGCTTTTGAATTTTCAAGACAGACAATAGAGGCCTGTGCAAAATACGACTTTATCCATGAAATTGAAATCCAGTTGCTTGACGAACCGGTCGCTAAGATCAAAGCCATTATAGACAGCGACACCTTTATCAGCATATTCTACAATGCTGAAACATATAAATATTCCTTTGCTCTTATCAAAGAAAATAAAAGGATTTTGGGAGCAGATAATGCAAGAAATTGGCATATTCATCCCTTTGAGTCTCCGGACTCTCATTTAGAATCATCAGGGCTGTCTTTATCTGATTTCTTGGATATGCTGGCATCCAACAAGGATAAATGGTGACTGAAGAGGGGAATTGACTGCCTTATGTAACCCATTACCCAAACTATGTAATCAATTACACAGTCATCTTCTGCTGAATCTAAAATATCCTTATATTACGGCATGTTGTGAAACACAAAATACAGGCACTTAAATTGCTTTTAATTTATAATATTTACATGATTCATTGTTTTGCCATTGCAGGGCGTGGGTTTATTCACTTGTCATTGCGAGTCCGCCAACGGCGGACGAAGCAATCTCATCAAAAGCTGATAGCTGACAGCAAAAATATTGTGAGGTAAACGGATGAAAAGAAGAAGCAATTTAATGAAATATATTTCTTTTGTAGTGGCCGTAATTTTTTTATTAGAAACTATCCCGCTTTACGCAGCCCAGCGTGTCAGCGTGGTCGAGGGCCTGATACAGGACATCACATCAGACTCCATAGAAGTGAGGGGGAGGTACTACAGTATCAAAGGTGTACCACTTAAAGACCCATCAGGGAAAAACATTCATAAGGCTATTCTCACAAAGGGCAAAAAAGTAGAGATTTATTTTAAAGAAGGAATTATTGTTGAGGTGATAGTCCATGACTACATGCTTGAATGACGAAACAATGAAACAACGTCTATTTCTGCTTCTCATAACCTTTCTTATCTTCACCATTACTGCCATATTTTTAGTTAACAGCAGGGCTGATGCGGCGATGACCGATTACTGTGTTGTACCGCCCTACGTAGTTCAGGACGTAGTACCCAACATCATGATAGTCCTCGACAACTCCGGCAGCATGTTCAATTTCGCCTACTTCGACGGATTCAACACAACTACAAACTCGGACGACAACATGTGTACAAGCACTTCAAGTCCATGTACAGGCTTCACAAATCCCGGCACATATCCGAGCTACAAATACTACGGATACTTTAATCCTGACTATTGGTACACCTATTCCTCAAGCCGTTTTGTGCCTGCTGCTCCAAAAACAGGGAGCGGACTTGCAGGGGCAAGGGCTAAAAATTCGAGCGAATGGGACGGCAGCTTCCTGAACTGGCTTACCATGAGGCGGATAGATGTCATGCGAAAGGTGCTGACAGGCGGCGCCAAAGGCACCGGTGAGGGCTCTGGATATGACCGGCTGACAGGTGTAAAGGCCGACTGCGATTCGCGGGGAATATACAAACAAATAACGAATATAGAGAATTATGCTGATAACAGCTATACAGGCACGAGATGTATGAGGGTCATTACCGCAGGAGGATCCTGCAACGGTTCCGGATCTGGCACTTCAAGCTTCGATATAGATTCAGGCTCAAGCTGCAGCTCCTTTGGTTCCGACTACAATGTGGCGGTTCGTGTACCGTCTCCTGTCGAGGGACTCCTGCAGAATGTTGTGGGCACAAAGGCACGCATAGGCCTTACCTTCTATAATACAAACACATCGTCATCAAATCAGGGCGGCAATGTGAGGGTCTCGGTATCAGGGGGAAGCCTTTCGAGCACAGTCAATGAAATCAATCTCACAAGACCGAGCGCAAACACGCCGCTTGCAGAGACCCTTTGGACTGTAACAGGCTACTTTGCCCAGCAGGCGAGCATAGCAAGCGGTCCAGGGCCGAGGTACAATAGCGGAGATTATCAGATTAACAACAACAATGACCCTTACAACTACGGCACAGGCGGGCAGCCGAGATTCCCCTCATGCTCAAAGAGCTATGTGCTATACCTCACTGATGGCGAGCCGTGTGCTGACGGCAATCTGCCGTCCTCTCTTCATGACTATGCCAACGGGTTATCGAACTACAACTGCACCGGGACAGGGTGTCCTTCAGTAGGTTCGTTTCCTGCTTCTACCTTTCCCTCCTGTAGTGGTGAAGGCAGTTCATCGTATTGCAATGGGGTGGTCAGCGGATGTTATGTAGCAGGCATTGAGGACATCGCTCTTTATATGCATACAACAGACCTGAGAAACAGCCCCACCCTCGGAGTGAACAACATGACAGGCACCCAAAACCTTACCCTTTATGCAGTTTTTGCGTTTGGCAAGGGGTCAACTCTTTTAAGATACGCTGCAATAAACGGCGGGTTTGAGGACTCAAACGGCAACAACATTCCTGACATCCAGTCAGAATGGGACCAAAACGGTGATGGTGAACCGGACACCTTCTATGAAGCCTATGAGGGATACGAACTGGAAACTGCCATCAACAGCGCACTCTCCACCATGCTGAAGCGGGCATCTTCAGGCACAGCAGCCTCTGTCCTTGCCTCCGGCGAAGGCAGGGGCGCCAACCTTGTTCAGGCCGTATTCTATCCGAGACGGAGATTTGGGGATAATATCATAAGCTGGACAGGCGAGAACCAGAACCTCTGGTATTATGTCGACCCGCTTTTCACCAACAGCAATATCAGGGAAGACACCACCCATGACTGGATACTTAACCTTCAGAATGACTATATCGTCCAGATGTATTTTGACACTACAGCCCAGCAGACAAAGGCAAGACGCTATCAGGACACAGATGGCGACGGAGATGCAGACACTACCCAAACAACCGTGACATTTGAGAATATCACAGGCCTCTGGAAGGCGGGTGAACACTTGTGGAGCAGGGACATTTCATCAGACCCGAGGACAATATACACAACCATAAACGGTTCTTCCTTTCTATCAAGCAATTTTACAACAGCCAATGCCTCCACACTCACGTCCTACCTGCAGGCAGCAGACTCAACAGAGTCAGACAGGATTATACGGTATTTGCACGGTGAGGATATTACGCTCGATGCAAATGCAGACGGGATAAACGACTACAGGCCAAGAACAGTCACGATAGGTTCTGATACTCATGTATGGAAGCTCGGTGACATCATAAACTCAACACCCCGTATATCCTCATGGGTACCGCTCAATACCTACGACCAGATTTACGGTGACAATACCTACAAATCCTTTTACCAAACCACAGGCTCAACAGGTTATACAGAAAGAGGGGTGGTCTTTACAGGCGCAAATGACGGGATGCTCCACGCCTTTAACCTCGGCAAGCTCGAATTAAGCTGGAGCGGCCAGGGGTCTACTCAAAAAGCACGCCTCACCGGGACCTCCAGCGACTTTGGAAAGGAGAAATGGGCCTTCATACCAAAAAACGTCCTACCCTACCTCAAGTATATATCAGACCCGGAATACTGCCATATATTCTCTGTCGACCTCACACCGTACATGTTTGATGCCAGCATCGGCGCTCCCGGTTCAGGTGATATCTCCGGCGACACAAAGACAGGCGACAGCAATTCATGGAGAACCATACTCATAGGGGGAATGC
>CAKKPH010000023.1:0-5285 GCA_919901585.1 Thermodesulfovibrionales bacterium
TGGTTGACAATGAAGGTAAGATACATACGACTAAGGGATCGAGGGAGAGGCTTGAACTTAAGAAAAACAATTAACAGCATAGGGCTTGCAGACTGGCTTCTGATGGCCATTTTTGTGATAATCCCGTTGGCGGGGATGGTTTTCATTAATAGTATTATCTCATCCGGCAGCGATGTTGTCATCGAGATTGAAGGGATGGACAAGTACAGGTATCCTTTAAGTGATGACCGGGTCGTCAATATCAAAAGCAGCCACGGCAGTCTGAATGTCGAGATAAGAGGCAGGAAGGTCAGGGTCACTGAGGCCTCGTGTGCCAACAAGCTCTGTGAGAGACAGGGCTGGCTGGACAAAGGTGCAATAATATGCCTTCCAAACAGGATATCAATAACAGTAGGGGGGCCTCAGGAGCCAAAGGACAGAACAGTTGATGCAATCACAGGATAGATACAGGATAGCCCTGCTTTCTGCGTATGCACTTGCCCTCCACGGTTTTGAAAGCCTTATCCCGATGCCTATCCCATGGCTCAGGGCCGGGCTTTCAAATATAATCGCACTCACAACCCTTGTCCTTTTTGGATTCAGGGCTGCTATGATGGTGACCCTGACAAGGGTTATGCTCGCATCCCTCCTGACCGGTTCTTTTCTCGGGCCGTCTTTTATATTGAGCCTGGGAGGAGGGGTATCGAGCGTGGCAGCCTCCGGGCTTGTCCTCAGGGTGTTGCCTAATATTTTCGGGACGGTCGGAATAAGCCTGATAGGTGCATTTTTTCACAACATCTCCCAGTTGCTCATTGCCTATCTCCTTTTCATTCAGAAGATTGAGCCTGTGCTTATCATAGCCCCGTTCCTCATACTCCTCGGCACAGTAACAGGTTTTGTGAACGGTCTTGTTGCAGGCATCCTCGTGAGGAACTTGAAAAATAGTGGGTCAAAAATTCAAAATAGTAATAAATGAGGATAAACTGCCCGACATGCAAAAACAGTACTACCTGGGAGGAAAACCCCTGGAGGCCTTTCTGCTCTGAAAGATGCAAGCTCATTGACCTCGGGAAATGGGCGAGTGATGAATACGGGATAGAGGGTGAAAGGGCAGAAGAAAAGGGGGAAGGGGCTTAAACTGCTTGATATTGGAATAAATAGGTGTCAGCCCTTGACAGGCTGAGGCTTAAATTGAAATAGGTCTGACAAAAATCTGCCGGTGGCATGAGACAGGATAATATCAGTATGTTGTTAATAACTAAAGGAGAGTAATCTTATGGTCAGGATAGGCGTTTCCGGTGCAGCAGGTAAGATGGGAAGTAGGATAACAGCCCTTTCGAGGGAATATGAAGCGCTCCGTATAGGAGGGGCATTCGAGAGGAAGGGGCATAAGGATGTTGGAAGGGACATAGGTACTATCATTGGTGGAGGAGAGTTGGGGGTCAGACTCTCAGGCAGCATAGAAGAGATAATTGACAGCGTTGACGTAATAATAGACTTCACCACAGTGGAATCTACAAAGGAGAACCTCAGGGCCGCATCTCTAAAAGGGAAGGCGATGGTTATCGGCACAACAGGCTTCTCAAAGGATGATTTGAGAGTGGCCGATCCGATGCTCAGGGGCATTCCCTGTGTTATGGCATCGAACATGAGCCTCGGGGTAAACCTTCTCCTGAAGGTCCTTCAGGACGTAGCGAGGGCGCTTGGTGAAGACTATGACATCGAGATAGTTGAGGCGCACCACAGGCTGAAGAAGGATGCTCCGAGCGGGACAGCACTAAAAATGGCGCAGGTTATTGCTGATGCTCTGAACAGGGACCTCGATGAAGTCGCCGTGTATGCGAGAAAGGGCCTCATCGGTGAGAGGACGAAGAAGGAGATAGGCATTCAGACGATCAGGGCAGGGGACATTGTAGGTGAGCACACTGTGATTTTTGGAGGACTCGGTGAGAGAATTGAGATTACCCATAAGGCCTCAAGCAGGGACACCTTTGCACGAGGCGCCCTTAAGGCAGCGCTATGGCTGCATGGAAAGCCTGCAGGCCTCTATGACATGCAGGATGTGCTGGGGCTGAAATAGTTTTAAATAATAGATGGACGATTTGTTAGCGCATTCATGGGCTAAACATTTTTAGGTTTTAACTGCTTCAAGCCCAGGGTGTGCCTCCGTCAACAAGGCTCTGTTCATCCCACATAAACCAGTTGCCTGTATCGTGCATAAAGAAATAGGTATTTGAAAATATTGAGTAGTGCTGTTCTTCCTCTTTTATAAGCCTTTCAAACAAAGCCTTTTCTTTCGGCTCAGGGGCTTCAGATGCGGCCTTCATGTAAAATTCAATGCCCTTTTTCTCCATTTCTGAGGCTATTTTAAAGGCATTAAGTTCGTCATCCGTAGCCCCGACTCTCTCCATCATTTCGTGTTTCAGTTCCTGAAATATGGTCCTTACATTTTTTATCGGATGCACGTCTTTAATGCTCATTTCCAGATCGTTAAGTATCCCCTTCAGCAGCTCAAGGTGGCGCTTCTCGTCCTCAACTATTGAGCGGAACATCATCTTGCCTATTTTGTTATCTATCTTTGCCGATGCCTCAGTGTAAAAGGCAATGGCGTCAGTCTCCATCCTGATTGCTATCTCAACTGCATTCATAAGCTCCCCCCTTTATGCCTTCTCGAACATTTCCTTTGAGGCACCACATACAGGACAGACCCAGTCATCCGGCAGGTTCCCGAAAGGAGTGCCCGGCGGGATGCCTCTCTCACTGTCACCCTGATCAGGGTCATAGATGTAACCGCATACGCTACATGTCCATTTTTCCATGAACACCCCCTTTATTGCATTTATCGGTCTTTGTTTTAACGTTATCGCAATTATCGCTCCCTGTCAACCGTAATCTGCAATATCTGATATAATTTAATAATGAGGAAGGTTAAGAAGAAAAAAAGGACCACTCCCCGCATCCCCCTTGATGCAGTAATGAGGCTCGGCAGTCATGCCCTGACCACTAAAAAGGGCAGTAAGGGCTATGACAGGAAGAAGGCGAGGGTCGAGACTGTCAGGACAATCAGTGAGGAGGCTACTGAACAGTGAACAATGATGTCCTGATACTCGTTACTAATGATGACGGGGTCCATTCACCCGGCATAATAGCCCTTTTCAAGGCTATGAAGGAGATAGGCGACGCCCGCATCGTTGCACCGGACAGGGAGAGGAGTGCAGTAGGCCACTCCTTAACGCTTCACAGGCCCCTCAAGGTCGAAGAGCTCAGGGAGCATGTTTATTGTGTCAACGGGACTCCGACAGATGCTGTTGTAATAGGTGTCAGCAAGGTGCTGCCCCGAAAGCCGGACATTGTTGTATCAGGCATAAACAAAGGAGGCAACCTCGGGGACGATATTACATATTCAGGGACTGTCTCTGCTGCGATTGAGGGGACTATCATGAATATACAGTCGCTTGCGGTTTCGATAAAGGGTGATAAGAACTATCATTTTGAGACCGCAGCCTATTATGCAGGCCAGATGGTTAAGTATATGCTCAGGAAACCCTTGCCTTACGACACCTTCATCAACCTGAATGTCCCGAACCTTACTCGTGCAGATGTGAGGGGCATGAAGATCACGAGGCAGGGCAAACGCATTTATGACAATTCAATTCAGGACGTATTTTCGCCGAGGGGCGAGAGGCATTTCTGGATAGGCGGAGGGGTTGTTTACTGGGAGCATGGCGAGGACACGGACATAAGCGCTGTTGATGAGGGCTATGTCTCTGTAACTCCTGTGCACCTCGACTTTACGAACTACGGGGCCCTTGATATGATGAAAAACGACCTGCCTTCCTTCGAAGGTATAACTGCCACAGAAAGCCATGAAGAGCATTGAATCCTGTTTAAAGATGGAAGACTATAAAAGATTGTGCGATTTGATGGTCGAAAACCAGCTTATGCCCCGTGGCATCAAGGACATCCGCGTCCTTGATGCCATGAGAAAGATTCCGAGGCATCTCTTTGTGGATGAGTCAATGCAGTACAAGGCCTATGATGATACGCCCCTTCCTGCAGGCGAAGAACAGACGATCTCCCAGCCTTATATGGTCGCAATAATGACGGAACTCCTGGAACTAAAGGGCAGTGAAAGGGTGCTCGAGATAGGTACCGGCTCCGGTTATCAGGCTGCTATACTTGCAGAACTAAGCGGCCATGTCTATACAGTCGAGAGATTAGGGTCACTCTCAAAAAGGGCAGGAGAAATAATCAGGGCACTCGGATACTCTAATATAAACTTCAGGGTCAGCGACGGCACATTAGGCTGGCCAGAGGAGGCGCCCTTTGACAGAATAATTATTACGGCAGGTGCTCCGGAGCTGCCTGAGCCTCTTACTGAGCAGCTTTCAGAAGGTGGCATTATTTTGGCGCCTGTCGGAGGCAGGTTCTCACAGCAGCTCATTAAGGCCAGAAAAAATAACGGAGAGCTTATCAGGGTGTCCCATACGCCTTGTGTCTTCGTGCCTCTCGTCGGCAGGTACGGATGGAAAGAGAGCTTATAATCGTTTAAATCATCTCTCTGCTCTCGGCTCTCAGCTCTCTGCTTTTTTTAATACCACTCTGCCTTGTTTTTCGGAACGCTCCAGTGGATGAAGTCATGCCATATGCCGATAGGGGCCTTTTCGACACCCTTAAACCTCTTGTGCAGCACAGGCAATGCGTCGGGGACGAATAGAAAAGTTACAGGCTGGTCTTCGGAAAGTATCTCATGGAGCCTGTGGTATATCTTCTTCCTCTTATCAGGGTCAAACGTGCTTCTGCCTTTAAGCAAGAGCCTGTCCACATCCTCATTCTTATACGAGATAAAATTGAAATCGCCCTCCCTTGTCTTTGATGAGTGCCAGATGTCATAGATATCAGGGTCCCTTGATAATGCCCATCCGAGGATCACTGCCTCAAACCTTTTCTTGTCGATAAACTCATGGAGCATCGCCTGCCATTCAAGCACTTTGATATCCATGACAATCCCAATCTTTTTGAGGTGCTCTTTTATAATCTGAGCTGTCTTGCTCCTGACCTCATTGCCCTGATTGATCAGGACTGTAAAACTGAAGGGCTTGTTGTCCTTATAGAGCATGCCGTCCTCACGAACAGTCCAGCCTGCCTCCCTGAGAAGCTCTTTTGCCCTTTCAGGATCATACTCAGGGTCTTTAACCTCCGGATTATAGGCCCACGATTCCGGCGGAAAAGGGCCTGTGCATGGACTGCCGTAACCGAGGAGCACGCCGTCAATAATATCCTGCTTATTAATGGCATGGGAGATC
>CAKKPH010000023.1:5295-9407 GCA_919901585.1 Thermodesulfovibrionales bacterium
CCCTCCTCACCCTCCTATCGGCAAAGCGAGGGTCCATGAGGTTATATCCGAGGTATGTATAACCGAAGGCCGGATAACGAAACTTCTGAAAATATTTTTTGAATAACTCCGAACCGGACTGGAGCTTATACTGGGGAGGAGTCAGTCCCATGAAATCTATGCCGCCGAACTTTAGTTCGAGGAACATGGTGGCTGTATCAGGTATGACCCTCGCAAGGTATCTGTTTACCTTAGGCCTCCCCTCAAAGTACCCGTCAAAGGCCTCGAGCACGATCTTCTGGCCTGTGACCCATTCCTTGAGCCTGTACGGGCCTGTGCCTATGGGGTTCCTGTTGAAGACTTCGCTTTTTATGTCCTTGCCTTCGAGGATGTGTTTGGGTATTATGCCCATGCCCCACGATTCGAGCGCCGGTGCATAAGGCTCTTTGTATGTGACCCTGACAGTGTATCTGCCGACGCTCTCGACCTTACTGACCGGACCATAGTTGCTGCCGTAAGGGGTTGGGACCTTGGGGTCTGTAACAGTGTTGTAGGTAAAGACAACATCATCAGCAGTGAATTCAGGTCCGTCATGCCATTTGACGCCTTTTCTGAGATGGAAAGTTATACTAAGCCCGTCCTTGCTGACCTCCCAGGATTCTGCAAGGTCTCCTGTGACCTTTATTGCCTTGTCATATTTTGTGAGGCCATTGAAGACATGTCCGCTTATATCTCCTGATGCGCTGTCGGATGCGAGCAGGGGAAGCAGCCTCTTGGCATCAGAGAGGAACCCGATGGTTATATCATCAGGCCTTTTAATCTCAGGCTCTCTTGTGCAGGAGCCAATCAGCAGTGTCAGGAGTGAGCAGAGGAAGAAGAATGAAAGACAGGTGGAGAGGGACGAACCAGCCTTGCCTTCAATCTTTTGCGCTCTGCGTTCGTGCCTGTCTTTATTCATCTCCAGAAGCAACAATTAAGCTTATTTCTGTGGTTGTGGCGCCTGTTGCTGGGGGACAGCCTGAACAGGCCCCTGAGAAGCTGGTGCCTGCTGCTGAGGCGCAGCCTGCACCGGGCCCTGCTGCACCGGCAGGCCGCTTTTCTGCTCTTGTATCGGCGAGGTCTTTTTGACTATAGAGCCGGCCCTCGTAGCGTTTATTGCGAGCAAAAGCGAGGTTATCATGAATACGACTGCTGCAATTGTCGTCATTTTGCTCAGAAATGTTGCAGCGCCCCGGCTTCCGAAGAGGGTCTGGCTCGAGCCTCCGAACGCAGCTCCCAGCTCTGCTCCCTTGCTGCTCTGTATCAGAACAATGAATATCAGGAACAGGCAGACCATTACATGGGTTATCATAAGAAATATTGTCATTTTATCCTCCTGTTAAATCTAACTAATTTTTCAAAACTGTCGCTTTTAAGGCTTGCCCCTCCGACGAGTCCTCCATCGACATCAGGACATGCCATCAGACTATTGATGTTTTCGGGTGTTACGCTCCCCCCATAGAGTATCCTTATCGAATCGGCATTTGCGCCGAATAGCTTCCTGAGTTCTTCCCTTATAAATTTATGCGCCTCCTGTGCCTGAGCAGGCGTTGCGGTCCTGCCTGTTCCGATGGCCCATACCGGCTCATAGGCAACAACGAGGTTCTCTGAGTCTGTATCCTTTAAGCCGTTTGTTACCTGCGTCTTAAGGATGTCAAAGGTCCTGCCCTTTTCCCGCTCCTCAAGGGTCTCACCAATGCAGAATATAATATTCAGCCCGTGTTTCAGCGATGCCTTTATCTTCCTGTTCACTATATCATCGGTCTCGAGGAAATACTGCCTCCTCTCTGAATGTCCTATGATCACATATTCGCAGCCGGCGTCTTTAAGCATCGCAGGTGATATCTCGCCGGTGTATGCCCCTTTTTCCTCATAGAATACGTTCTGAGCAGAGAGCCTTATGTTTGTCCCCCTAAGAGCCTCTCCGACAGCCATGAGAGAGGTGAAGGGAGGGGCGATGATTATCTCGGCGTCAGTGATGTCCTTTACAGCCAATGCAAAGGTATTGACAAACTCCCTTGCCTCTGACACTGTCTTGTTCATCTTCCAGTTTGCTGCGAGCATTGGTCTGCGCATCAGTAAATATAATACAATTTTGAGGCTAAAATCAAGGATTTGCCTGATGAAATCGGCTAAACGCTGTTAAGCTGAAAACAGGAAGTCAAAAACAATATTTCAAGAGGATAAAATACCCGCTTATTTCTTGGCTGCCGGGTCATTTGTGATGACCATGACAGGCGTGTTCATTTCACACACACCCTTCGGGATAATAAAGGTCTTGGGATATCCGGAATATTCTTCAACGGTCGTGCCGCTATCAGGGGCCTGACTGCTCTTAGTGTTATTCTTATCATCAGCCGCAGGCTGAGCGTTTCCAGAGGTATATGCCCCTTGACTGTTATTGGTTGAGGGTTCTTGAGCATAGAGACTAAAGGCAGCGAAAGTGCAGGAAAAGTACAAAAACAGGATGATAGCACCTAAGCGTCTGGTCATTATATTATTATTACACTTTGGTTTTGAAAAAACAAGGGGCGGCCGTAAGCCGCCCCTTGTGAGATATGGGGTGTTTAGTGTCCTTTTTTTAGTTCCGGTTTTGGCAGTTTGTCCCAGTCGATCTTGACCTCTGGGTGCATCTCTTTGTGCATACTGCCTGAGTATGCGAACTGCATACCCCACTTGAATATCTCAAAGTGCTTTGCATTATCATACTTCCCATCGCCAAACTTATCGCCCGGCTCTGCGGGTGTTACCTTTACTACAGTATCAAACCAAGTCTGTGAACCGCCTATCGGGTCTGCGACCGCCGGAATAATATCATTGGGGTTGACGCCCTCTGTCTTCCACCAGATATTCTTGATATCCGGGTCATCTGCAGCACCGAATTTGCCTGCACCAGCCATTTTGCTTGCAGTCGCAAACCTGCCGAACTTTGAACCGAAGGTATTGGAGACTGCAACGACATTAGGATGGATGCCCTCAGTAACCTTTGCCTTTGTTACCAGGTAACCGACAGGGCTTGTGATTCTGATAAGGTCGCCGTTCTTGATGCCGAGCTTGTTTGCAGTGCCGGCATTTATCCATGCAGGGTTAGAGTGGACCATCTCTGACAGCCACTTGACATTCGGTGTCCTGGACTGGACATGGACGTTCCACTTGAATGTTGTGAGTACAAAGTCACCATCTCCAAGTTTTGACGAGCCGTCCTTGTTCCAGTGCCAGGGATGTGCCTTAAACACAGGCAGCGGATTGAAGCCATACTTCTCGTATGAAGCAACATGGATGTTGATCTTTCCATCACCTGTACCAAAGCCTGCCCTCTTCTTGCCGTCTATTGTAACCTTGCCATTCGGGTCTTCCTTCATATGTAAGCCGAACTCGGCAACAATAGGATTACCATCCTTGCCTGTAATCTTGCCTGTTGCAGGGTCAAGTTTGCCGTAGATCGGATAAACACCATCTTTTTTGAACTGCTCCCAATCAGGCACTACTCCTGCAAACTGCTGTTTCACATAGTCTTCTCCGTCCTTGAAGTTCCACGACTTCTTCATGCCCCTGCTGCCGTCCGGGTCGATCTTGTGGACTATCTTCTTGAGGATCTCCCTGAACTCTATCGCCTCTCCAAGCGGTTTTACAACAGGCTGTCTGATGCCGACCCATGGCCAGAGGCTTGAAGGCATGCTTTCCGGATCCCACCTTTCAAGGTAGCTGCAGTCAGGCAGGATTATGTCAAAGAGGGCCGTATCCTCGTTCATCTGGGTGTCTATCTTGAAGCTGAATGGGATGAGTTTTTCATCCATCAATACCTCTCTCCATACACTGGCAGCAGGGAAGGTTATGGCTGCAGAGTTCATGTATCTCATAAGCACACTAACCCTTTGCTTCCCTTCCTTAATCCAGAAAGGTACAAGATGGGCAACCTTATGCTCTGCCAATGGATAATCAGGCGGTGAAGAAAGGAAACTTGGCTCTTTCCCGCCATGTGGCCCGTCTCCGGGCTGTTTGTAACCCATACCCCTCGGCAGACAGTAACCGCCCTTAACCTCTATGTTGCCTGTGATTATCGGCAGGAGCATTGTGCACCTTTCATTGTATGA
>CAKKPH010000024.1 GCA_919901585.1 Thermodesulfovibrionales bacterium
TAGACTTTGTTATACCGAGGATAGTAAGTGCGGTCAGGAAACTTAAGGCCTATCTGCCCTTATCTGTAATCGCCGGAGCTGAGATAACACATGCCCCTCCAGAGATGATCCCTGAGCTTGTAAGGGAAGCGAGGGCGCTGGGCGCAAGGATAGTTGTGGTTCATGGCGAGACCATAACAGAGCCTGTCTTGCAGGGCACTAACCGGGCTGCGATAGAGGCAAGGGCCGACATTCTCGCCCATCCCGGACTCATCACAACAGAGGACATCCTCTATGCAAAGGACAGGGGTGTGGTGCTCGAGATCACAGCACGGAAAGGCCACTCGCTTTCGAATGGCTATATTGCGAAAGAGGCGATGAAATTCGGAGTCTCGCTGGCGATAAATAGTGATGCGCACAGCCCGGGTGACCTTATAACAAAAGAGACTGCAAAGATGATTCTCAATGCTGCAGGCATAGATGAGAGCCGCGTTGAATCTATCTTCGAAAATTCAAGGCTGCTCGTTGAAAAAGCACTGAAGGAGGATTAATGCCCAGGACCATCAAAAAAAGAACAGCCAAATCTTCAATAAAGGAAGAGAGGGCAAAAGACTTTTTTCACAAGATACAGGAGTTTGCCTTTAGGAAAGAGAGGGTTATTGTCCCTGTTGCAGTTGCAGTTGTTGTTCTGTTCGTTCTTTCAGCAGGATTCTTTATCTATCAGTCCAACACAAATAAAAAGGCAGAAGCTCTCGCATACGACGCATATAAGGCATACTACGGGCTTTATCAGGCCCAGCCTGCACAGAGGGCAGACCAGTATCAGAACGCACTCGAAAAATTCAAAAAATCGTATGATGCCAGAAAATCTCCGTTTGCCCTGTTTTATATGTCCAACTGTTACTTTGGTATGGGCAGATATGACGAGGCATTGAAGGCACTCGCGGAACTGAACGAGAGGTTCCCGGATGATGAGAGGTTTGTCCCGCTTTCGTATTATAAGATGGCTGTCATAACCCTTAACAAGGGCGATAAAGAGGCTGCGCTTAAACTCCTCGATACCCTGTATAATTACAAGTCTGCATCATTAAAAGACCTCGCATTAATTGAGTCTGCAAGGATCCTCGAATCAATGGGAAAGGCTGAAGAGTCTGCAAAGAAATATGAGGAGATAACAAAGGGCTTTCCCAATTCACCCTTTGGTGAAGAGGCCAAGTCAAAAATAAGCGATAGGAAAGGCTAATCGTTTATATAGTGGTCTTTCTTGTTAAGTGAAGTTACGAGGAGTTTTTTTGGCTTCTGTTTCTTGTTCTTGCTCTTGCCTTTATCTTTAAAAGACGCCTTCTTTAACCTGACCTTGTCGTCCCTGTCGAGATAGAACTTGTCCTTTGGGGGAAGGTAAACCTTTTCGCCTGTCTTAAGAGTCCTCAGGTCACCGTTGAGTTCGAGCAAAACATTCACGGGGATGCCTGCCTTAGCTGCAATCGACTTTATGGTATCTCCCTTTTTGACAGTATAAACTGATACGGAAAACCATTCTTCCTCAGGGGTCTTCATGAGGTTTTCAAAAAATGTATCCTTCCTGCCTGCGGGTATCCTTAATCTGTACTGGCCCAGGTTCGGAGGGGTGCTCCACCTCCTGAGTTCGGGGTTAAGTTCCTTTATCATCACGAGTGATGTTTCGGCACAAGTCGCAGCTACCTCGAGGTCAACCGGACTTTCAAGAACCACTTCATCGTACTGGAACGGTGTGTGGTAATCAAGGTTTTCAAAGCCGTATTCGCCGGGATTGACAGCGATCATCCTTGCAGCTATAAACCTCGGGATATACTCCTTTGTCTCATTCCTGATATGCTGCGTCTTAAGCAACGACCAGTAATCGTCGCTCTTCGTGCGCTGCAAGGCCCTGAGTATCCTTCCCTCACCCGCATTATATGCAGCCATTGCAAGGTTCCATGAACCGAACATCCCATAAAGGTCCTTCAGGTAGCTGGCAGCAGCCTCCGTCGACTTTACCGGGTCCTTCCTCTCATCCATCCACCAGTCTATCTTAAGACCGTATCTCTTTGCAGTGCCTGCAATAAACTGCCAGGGCCCGACCGCCCTTGCAACGGAATATGCATTAGGATTAAACCCGCTCTCTATAAGAGGGAGGAACGCTATATCCTCAGGCATGTTATTGGCCTTCAGTATCTCCTTCATCATCCCAAGATACCTGCCTGACCGCTCAAGATATAACGAAAACCGCTCTTTTATCCTCTCAGAAAAGAGCAAGACGCTCCTGTCCACTGCCTTAACAGCATAAGGCAGGGTGACATTATGGTCAATTAATGTATTCTCTTTTCCGTCATTGACAGCACGGCCCGGTATAACAGCGCGAACAGCCTTAAGCTCAGGAGCAGCAGGGGGAATTATCTGCTGTGTTGTATTCAACTGCAGTTCAGGGCCATATACAGATGCCTGAATAATCTGGTCTGCTTTATTGCCCTCCTTCTCGACTACAGGAGGCAGACCGCTCACTGCGGCAGCGGCAGCGGACACAAAAAACGGTATAAAAAAGAGAATAATAAGATAACGGCTAAAAATCATTACCTAAGTTATATCGGAAATCAGGTTATTTGTCAAGGAATATTAACTTCTTTCTTTGCAAAATTTTTCAGGAAATGTTAGATTTTTTTATGCGGTATGGTGAAAAGACAGTCCGAAGGGCAAGGCTCGAACTATGGGACAACCCTTGTCCTGAGAGGGCTTACGATATCAACATTACTTTTCCTGAGTTTACCTGCTTATGTCCCCGCTCAGGGTATCCTGACTTTGCAACCATAACAATAAACTATGTCCCTGACAGGAAGATCGTAGAACTTAAATCGCTTAAACTCTATCTCAACTCATTCCGCAGCAGCTATATCTCCCATGAGGAAGCTATCAACAGGATATACTCGGAGCTCGAAAAGAAACTCAAACCGGGGTTCCTCGAAGTTACGGGCGATTTCAACCCGCGGGGGAATGTAAAGACCATAATAAGGGTCTGTTCTGACAACACATCTAAAGACTGAACCTTCTCTTCAGGCCCCTTTTGCCCTCTCAATAAAGAGTCTCATCCTTACATGATCTTTCTTGCGCTTTTCCTTCTCTACTCCGCTGCTGACATCGACACCATACGGTCTGACATGGCTGACGGCATCTCTGATATTATCCGGATTAAGACCGCCGGCAAGTATTACCCTGAAGAACTTTTTTGCATCGAGCGCTATGTCCCAGTTGAACGTCCGGCCAGTCCCGCCAAAGGATTCAGGGGAATACGCATCAAGGAGAAAGGCAGAAACATTGTAGTGTCTTAGCAGTTCGAGGTCGCTCAATTCCCTGATCCTTATAGCCTTTATAACCCTTTTGTCCATCCTGCATGCATCAGGAGGCTCGTCACCATGAAGCTGGACAATGTCTATCGCCGCATAGCTGGTTATCTCTTGAATGACCTCAGTGCTTTCATTAACGAAAACGCCCACTGTTGTAATGAAGGGCGGTAATTTCTGCACAATGCTTCTCGCCTCATCAGGCGTGATATATCTCGGACTCCCCTTGTAGAAGACAAAACCGAGCGCATCCGCACCGTATTCAGATGCCTTTAGCGCATCGTCTAAATTTGTTATCCCGCAGACCTTAACCTTGGTCATACATTACAGCTTGCAGGGCAGATGATGCATGCTATGCATCATCTGCCCTGTCTCAATCAGATCTCAGCCTATCACAGGCAATTTTGCCAATGACTCTTTTATCTTCTCATCAGGGTATACGTAATCGTCAAGCTTACCGCTGAGATAATCTGCATAGGCCGTCAGGTCAAGATAGCCATGCCCGCTCAGATTGAAGAATATTGTCTTCTTCTTGCCTTCCTCCCTGCATTTCACAGCCTCATCCATCACAGCAGCTATTGCATGGGCGGTCTCAGGGGCCGGTATTATACCCTCGCTCCTTGCGAACTTCACTGCTGCATCAAACACAGCGGTCTGGCCATAGGCAGCCGCTTCGATCAGCTTGTCCTTGTAAAGCTGGCATATAAGCGGGGCGTCTGCATGATAACGCAATCCGCCTGCGTGTATGCCAGGCGGTATAAAGTCATGTCCGAGCGTGTACATCATCAGAAGAGGTGTCAGGCCCGCAGTGTCACCGAAGTCATACCTGAATTCACCCTTTGTCAGCGTTGGGCAGGAAGTCGGCTCAACAGCAACAATTCGCATGTCCTTGCCGTTTATCTTGTCGTGGAGGAAGGGGAAGCTGAGTCCGCCGAGGTTGCTGCCTCCGCCGCAGCATCCGATAATGACATCAGGATAGTCGCCTGCGATTTCAAACTGTTTCTTAGACTCAAGGCCTATCACTGTCTGGTGCAGGAGCACATGGTTCAGCACCGAGCCGAGCGCATAATTGGTGTCGCTGTGCGTAGCTGCGTCCTCCACAGCCTCGGAGATCGCCATGCCGAGGCTCCCCGGACTGTCAGGGTCGGCCTCAAGGAACTTCCGTCCGGAATTGGTCACAGTAGACGGGCTTGGATGGACCGTTGCACCCCACGTCTCCATCGCAATCCTTCTGTAAGGCTTCTGGTTGTAGCTGACCCTTACCATATAGACAGTAACTTCAAGGCCGAACATGCTTCCTGCAAGGGCCATTGCGGAACCCCACTGACCGGCCCCTGTCTCTGTAGCTATCCTCTTTATACCCGCCTTTTTGTTGTAATATGCCTGCGGTATTGAGGTGTTCGGCTTATGGCTGCCGGCAGGGCTTACGCCTTCATATTTATAGTATATCTTTGCAGGTGTTTTTAATAACTCTTCAAGCCTGTGTGCCCTGTGCAGAGGCGAAGGCCTCCAGAGCGAGTATATCTTCAGGACATCCTCGGGGATATCGATCCATCTCTGTGCCGAGACCTCCTGCTCGATGAGCGCCATCGGGAAGATCGCTGAGAGGTCAGCCGGACCGACAGGCTGTTTTGTGCCGGGATGCAGGGGCGGCTGGGGAAGGTTAGGCATATCCGCCATAATGTTATACCACTGCTTCGGTATCTCCTTTTCAGATAATAATATCCTTGTCTCTTGCATAAGTCCCTCCTCGTACCAAAGGTATTTGTGCTATATATTACACTATTTTAGTAAATAACTGACCTCTTTTTTGCAACTGCCTGAGTGACCTTCGTTACCACCAAACCCTTAATTCTTGTCTGGGGACGTTGTTACATACATTAGGCCACTGCCGCAAAATCATCCGGATAACTGACCTTCAGTTTATCCGGAAATTCACGGACAGGGCATCTCCCTGAATGTGTCTCATAAAATTCTACAGTATTTCGATATAATCTTACTATCTTCGTTGTGCTTTTATCACGTTTTTATCACAGCGCCTTTAAAATTCCCGGCCTCTTAAGATAATAACGTATCTTGACAATAGTTAACATAGACGTTAACATATCGATGTGGGTAAAACTGTAATCTTCTACAGGACTGCAGATGGCAAATGCCCGGTGCAGGAGTTCCTCGATTCGCTGTCCGGTAAGGTGGCTCAGAAAGTTGCATGGATGCTGAGCCTGGTTGAGAACCTCGATGTCGTGCCGTCTACGTATCTCAAGAAACTCGTCAGCACCGAGGAAATATGGGAGTGCAGGATACAGCTTGGCTCGAATGCGTACCGGATATTCTGCTTCTTCGACGGCAATGCCGTTGTTGTGCTAACCCACGGATTGATCAAAAAGGCGCAAAAGATTCCTCATCTGGAGATTGAGCGGGCTGAGGCTTACAGAAGAGACCATTTGCAAAGGAGGACAAAGATATGAGTGATCTGAAGAAATATGTCCATGAGAGAAAGAAGAGGGACAAGGCATTCGCCGAAGGCTATGACGAGGGTTACGAACAGTTCAAGATCGGCGTGGTGCTCAAGCAGGCCCGTGAAACAGCGGGGCTGACACAGGAAGAGCTTGCCCGGAGGCTGAAGACGAAAAAAACAGCCATTTCACGGATTGAGAACCATGCGGAAGATATTAAGCTTTCGACGTTAGAGAAGGTGGCCCATGCCCTCGGCAGGCGGCTCGAAATAAAGATAGCCTGAAAAAACCGCCCATAAGGTGTGTCTGCTACACCCGCCCGCTACTCCGCAGCCACCTGTTTAATCGTAGCCCCCTCTTTCCGATGCTTGTCCCCCGCCTTGCGTGGAATGAAAGCTTTAGCAATGCTCGGCCAAGCCCCCGAAAGAGATTGCAAAAAAAAGAGCGAATACAAAAATGATTAACAGTTGTTATACTATGGTTAGAAATGGAACTACATCTTTATACTGCCCAGATCGGGAAATATAAAGGCCCTGATGCCTATGATGTTACGGTGAAAAGTGGAGATATTAATTTTGCACCTACCTGGTCAAAGTTGGTTTATATGAATGATTAATTCGTATGATATTAGGCCATCTGATTTCAAATTGCACTTTTTCTTTGACAGGCTCTATCTTTGTTTTTGGTGATGGCGGCGGCGGCGGTGGCCCATCTGTTGATTCGTGCGGCAGAAACGTGAACGGCACTCCAAATATGTTTACATATTCTGCATCAAATAAACCGGTCTTTGGATTAATCTCATATGAAGTTCTTCTTAATCCTCTGCCGACAACCTGTTCGCAAAGCAATTGGCTCGAAAATGCACGAAGACCCATTATATGCGTTACTGTCTTGGCATCCCATCCCTCAGAAAGCATTCCGACAGATATAACTTTCTGAATATGCTCGCCTTCTTTTCCGACCTGCCCAACAGTGTCAACGGTTCTTCTTAAAAACTCTGCCTGTTCTTTTTTGGAAAGCTTCTTTACAGGTTCATCATTCTGTTCTTCTTCATCTGCATTTTCTTCAATGGGGCTAACTTCTTCTTGTGCTTCAGCTATTTCAAGAACCTTTGAATCTATGTGAAGTATCTGTTCAGGAATGCAAAGTTCATCAATGCGAATCTTTTTATGCTCAAATGCATAATGCACCCTCGCAGCGGTCTCAGTCCTGTTAGCAACAGTTATCATTACAGGCGGTGTTGGGAATTTAGAATTTTCCCATTTTTTTGCTGTTTCAAGCCAATCCTTGCCGAGCAGGTAATAACCGTTTATTACAAGGTCTGGGAGTGTTTCATGTCCCTCTGCTTTTCTACTTAAATCTTCTTTTACATCTGGGTCATTGTAGATATGATAAAGGCGTGATTTATAGTCCTTTGTTAACTTCCCATCATCCCTGACAACAACGCGAGGTGTCTTTACCAAACCTGATTCTATTGCATCATTGAGACCGAAATCGCTTACAATCCAATCAAACAAGGCTTCTTCTGAGCTCTTTTTCCCTGAAGGCGCAAATGGTGTTGCTGAAAAATCATAACAGTTTAATACTCCTCTTGTTTTATGAATCCTATCCAGCCCGCCTATCCACTTTGTTGCCTCTTCAATGTCTTCTTTGCTTACTCCTTTTATCTTTGATTCAGCAGGTATTCGCCATGCGTGATGAGCTTCGTCATTGATGACAACAATATTTTGTGCGCTTGCCATCTCTCCCAAGACTTCACGGATATATGCTTCATCGCTTTTAGCGCCTCTTTTATCAACACTTTTTTTCTTTGCCAGTTTTTCTTCTGTCTCCCAGTTCAGTGTATGCCAGTTTCTGATAAGCACTTTCCCCTGGCGGAGTTTGTCCAGCAATGCCACAGGGACAACATTGAATTCCTCATAATAATTGTTTTTGCCTGAAGGCTCTAAAACCTGAAGACGACTCTTAACAGTTAATCCGGGAGCGATGACAAAGATATTTTTTGAAAATCTTGCATCCTGTGGATATGTTACTTTGTTTATGACCTGCCATGCTATAAGCATTGCCATTACAATAGTCTTACCGGAGCCAGTGGCCATCTTTGAACAAAGCCTTCTGAATTCTCCGCCGTCTGAAGGAATCTCTATGCCCACTTTCTCTGAATCAGGAGCTTCGTTAAGCCATATAAGGGTTTCGATTGCTTCCAACTGGCAGAAGAAGAAGCGTCGAAACTCCCTTTCCTCTGAATTATTCCAGTGTTCCAGCAGCCGCTTCGTAATTCCGGTAACTCCTGCATAGCCTGCCTCACGCCATGCTTTGACGCGTGGACGGATTTTATTTACAATAGGGATTTCTATGAATATGCCGGGATCATCAAATGCTCTGGAACTTTCGGATGCGATTACATATCCGGCAGGACGTCTTCCTTCCTTTAAAGAGAATGTGCGGGTCTCTCTGTCATAACTCCAGTAATGTTTCGGTTCTTCATAAGGCGAATTGATGATGAGCTGGTCAATTGTGGTTTTACTCATAAAGTCTAATTTCTCCGATAATCGAAGTTATTCAGAGCTATCACAAGTCGCTCTAAACTCTTAGAAGCCATCTTCGCATTTTTTATATCCCAATGATTCAAAACAAAATCTGATAGACAGGTGTTAAAATTTCTTCCAACCGATGCCTTCCCTTCAGGAACAAGGTCTTCCTTTATCTTTCTTTTACGGGACTTTCTTGCAAGATTTATAATATATTCCTTGGGGTCAGGTATATTCTCAGGATTTAGGTCAATCTTGTCTCTTGAGACGCCCATAAAAGAGGCGAAATTATCCCTATCACTGAGCAACCATGCCTCAGCTTCTCTCACTGCAATTCTAAAAAGTAAATTATCACTCTTTGTAAAAGTAAACCAGTTTTTAATTATGATCAAGGGACATTCTCCTCTGTCCAGATCAACGAGAACTAGATAAGGCGAAATACTGGCAGCTTGATTGTAAGCCCTTAAATTGTCTTTTATAAAATTCTTTCCTTTTTTCCCGAATATCCTATTAATTGTATACTTCTGTTGAAATGAATTCAGCACCCTTGTCAATACGTTCAGATGTAATTCGTCCTCAATCAATAAATTGATAGAGATGCTCATTGTTCAAACTGGAGGGAAAGCTGTTGAATATTCTTAGGCGTAGTTATAGGGATTACAACATCCGCCACGCTTAAACCTGAATTCAGCAGTGTCTTAACTTCTTCGTCTGAATCTGCGGGTTTCACCTCTGTACCTTCGTCTGTTGGAATTAACATTAACACCTCATCTCCGCCAATTCCTTTATTTGCAAGCAGGTCATAACTATGCGTAGTTACGATTACCTGTCTCCGACCGGTTTTCCTTTTCTGTAATCTTGCTATAACCTCAGCTAATTTACTTACGATTCCCGGATGAAGTGAAAGTTCCGGTTCTTCCAGTAAAATCGGTTTATTGCCATCCAACAACGCCCATAAAAGTCCTACAAGTCTTAATGTGCCATCAGAAAACTGGTCCTCCCGCTGCTTTCCGGCATGGGGGCGCCAGTGTTTACAGAGGACTTCCAGGTGGGGCACACCCATATCATCCTTTATAAGATCCAAATCATCAAACTGTGGAACTGCAAATTTTAAGGCATCATTTATTTTTTTTAAGAATGCCTTTCTCGTTTGAATATTTGTTTTATTGATTTTTTCTATAAAGTCTCTCCCATAAAAGTCCTCATGTCCGTTTGATTTCAGAAAAGCAGCAGGGGCGCGCAATAACTGCGGGATGACATGGAGATACTGGATTGACTGGAAAAACTCGGCTATTTCCCTGAAATTTACGTTGGATGTCGGCTGTTCAAGGTGGGTATATTCCAATAGTTTAGCATCATTCTTATCTTCATCATTAGGCCGATTCAATATTAATGCATCTTTTTCATTCCAGACCTTCTCGTATTTAAGCTTTGCCTTGACATCAAAGACACCGCCGCCTGTCTGACTAAAGCCAATTGCATATTTCCATATTACACTTTTATTACTATCGTCGGTAATGTGAGCTTCTATCTCTATGTCTGATTGTGTTCTTGCTGCCAGACATCTGATTTTTGAAACGCCACCGCGAAGTCTTACCGCCTCCTGCAGACCTCCGCCAGAGCGCGCCAAATCCCGCAAAAATCTAAAGACGTCAAGCAGATTGGATTTGCCCGAGGCATTTGGCCCAACAATAAAAACCCTTTCTGCGAGCGAAACATCCACCGCCCTGAAATTGCGCCAGTTCTTGAGGACGATATGTGAAATAATCATTATTCTACCTCCAAAATCTTCAGGCTCTCGATTCCTCTGTCATCCACAATTTTAACAGCAATGCGCCTGTTATCGCCAATCTCAAAAGGTAATGAAACATTTCCCCTGTATGCCTCAATCAAATCCTCATCAATCTCTGCCTTGAGATTCTTTGCAAGCCTTGCCCAACCGTCCTTTTCTCCTGCCATTGGGAAAAAGACCTGTTTTGGAAAAAGACTCCTTCCATCATAATCTGTATCGAGCATCCACATAGCAATTTTATCAGTGCCTCCTGATTCGATATTGCCTGTTTTTGTGTTGTAGTAATCAAAGCCGAGAACTTCTACCTGATATAGTTCTTTGTTGTCATTGCGAACCGCAGGTGAAGCAATC
>CAKKPH010000025.1:0-30369 GCA_919901585.1 Thermodesulfovibrionales bacterium
CTGAAGCATTATTCATACAGCACAGAACGCACATACCTTCAGTGGATAAAGCGTTTTCTTGACTATTCACTGCAAACAGGGAAGAAGGAAAAAGTCCCCGATATTACGACAGAGGATTTCAAAGACTTTATAAGCCATCTTGCTCTCAAAGAGAAAGTATCTGCTTCGACACAGAATCAGGCATTCAATGCGATTCTGTATCTTTTCCGCAATGTGTTCGGCAAAGAAGTCGGCGAGCTTGGCAACACAGTACGCGCAAAGCGGGGACAGAAACTTCCCGTTGTGTTTTCAGTTGATGAAATAAAGAGTCTTTTTTCACAGATGACCGGCCAGAACCTTTTAATTGCCGAACTGCTATACGGCGCCGGCCTCAGGCTCATGGAACTTGCCCGTCTTAGAGTAAAAGACATTGACTTCGATGCAAATGCGATCTTTGTCCGAAGCGGAAAGGGTGACAAAGACCGCGCGACAGTGCTGCCGGCTGCTGTCAAAGAGAAACTACGAGAGCACCTGAAAGAAGTAAAAACCCTGTACGAACAGGATATTGCAAAAGGACATGGAGAGGTTTTTCTCCCTGATGCACTGAGCCGCAAGTATCCGAATATGGGAAAGGAATGGGCATGGCAGTATGTCTTTCCATCGTCCAAGCTTTCTGTTGACTCGAGAAGCGGTAAAATAGGACGGCACCACATAAGCGATAAATCTATTCAGACTGCTGTGAAAAATGCTGTCTACATGACAGGCATTCCGAAGCATGCATCAGTTCACACATTCCGCCACAGCTTTGCAACGCATCTTCTCATGAATGGAATTAATATAAGAGAGGTTCAGAGTCTGCTCGGACACAAAAACGTTGAGACGACTATGATATATACTCATGTCATTAGAGATATGTCAAATGCCCCTCAAAGCCCGCTTGATACCCTATATGGAAAACAACAATGAGGATTGCAAAATTATATAGCTTTAACGATATACGCATAGAGGATATCCCGGTTCCTCAAGTAGGGCCTCGTGACGCCCTTATCAAAACAAGCGCCTGCGGGATATGCTCAGGCGATGTGATGCCATGGTATATTGAAAAAAAAGCCCCCCTCGTGCTCGGCCATGAGCCTGCTGGAGAAATTGTTGAACTCGGCAATGAGCTTTCAGCCATCAGCCATCAGCCATCAGCTTTTAAGACCGGCGACCGGGCCTTTGTGCACCATCATGCCCCGTGCTTGAAGTGCAGATACTGCAAACGTGGCGACTATGTCCAATGTGGCACATGGCGGAATACACGCATAATCCCGGGCGGTATCTCTGAATATATACTCATACCGGAAATAAACCTCAGGAATGACACACTCAAGCTGCCGGATGATGTTACCTTTGAGGATGGGACGCTTATAGAGCCTGCTGCCTGCGTTGTCAAGTCATTGAGGCGAGCAAATATTAAAAAAGGTGATACTGTCCTTGTCATCGGCCTTGGCGTTATGGGGCAGATGCATATACTGCTTGCAAGGGAGTTTGGCGCCGGCGTGGCCCTTGGCGCTGATATGGTGAAATTCAGGCTCGATAAGGCATTGGAGTTTGGGGCAGATGGAGTTATTGATGTTTCTTCGGAAGACCTTATTGAGGGGTTGAAACGCCTGACAGACGGCAAAAAGGCTGATATAGTAATCGTCGGGCCAAACAGCGCAGCCGTGATGCGGCTGGGCCTGCAGGCTGTTTCGAAGGGCGGGACAGTCATGCTTTTTACGCCTGCAAAACCAAATGAGTCTCTCAGCATCGACCCTAATTATATATATTTTAATGACATTAATATTGTCACAAGCTATTCCTGCGGGCCTGACGATACAAAGATGGCGCTTGAGTTTATCTCAAAAGGCATTGTGAGCGGGGAAAAGCTCATCACACACAGGTTCGGGATTGAGGATACAGAAAGGGCCTTCACAATTACTTTACAGGCTGCTGGTTCACTAAAGAGCATTATTGTCTTCAAATAAAGAGGAGGATTGCTCATGCAGAAAAAGGCATTAAACAAGAGCAGGCTTTACAGGCATAAGGGCGGTCTTGAGTGGCAGGGCATTAAGACAGAAAAATATAAGCCGAAGGGCGGTGACTGGGCCGATATAGTAAGGCGTGTAATAGTCGGCAACAAGGGTGAGACTGCGCGGTTCCATCTGAGGTATTTTGAGATATCTCCCGGAGGCTATAGCAGCCTTGAGAAGCACAAGCATGAACACGTTGTTATATGTGTGAGGGGCAAGGGCAACATCCTTACAGAAAAAAGAAACAATACACTCAATTTCCTCGACACCATATATGTATCACCCGAGACCTCTCATCAGTTGAGCAATCCATTTGACGAGCCGTTCGGATTTTTCTGCATTGTGAACTCTAAGAGGGACAGGCCGAAGATATTAAAAAGCAGCAAAAAATAGCTGAATTATATGTTTTTTTAATCAAAAAGTATTAGAATAGTGAACCAAAATTAAGGAGTATTTAGTGGAAAAAGAGAAGAACAAGACTATAGTCGACAGAGTTTGGGATATATTTGCTTCAGTAAAGCTTGCTGTTGTGATCTTTGCCGTCCTGTCTCTTACATCCATAATCGGGACAATTATTGAGCAGAATGCATCTCCTGAAAGGAACATAAAGCTGCTTGGAAAATTCTTTGGTCAGTCTGCCGCGCCGACATTATTCAGGGTCTTTGACACCCTCGGCTTTATGGACATGTACCGTTCATGGTGGTTTCTTGCAATCCTGATGCTATTAGCCGCCAACCTGATCATATGCTCTATTGAGAAGCTGCCGGGAATAATGAAACTTGTGAAGGAACCCATGAAGCCCCTTCAGCCAGAAAGCTTCAAGGGTCTCAGGATCAGGAAAGAGTTTTTGCTTAAGGGCAGTCCGGCAAAGACAAAGGCGGTTGTCTCGAATGCGATAAAGAAGATAGGGCGTTTTAATCTCTCTGAGATAAGCGATGGGAATGGTTATCAGTTTTACTCGCAGAAGGGAAGCTACACAAGGCTCGGGGTCTATGTTGTCCATTTCAGTATAATTGTGATCCTTATAGGTGCGGTAGCAGGCATCTTTTTCGGTTATAAGGGGTTCCTGAACCTGCCTGAAGGCACTACCTCCAGTGTTGTTTATGTGAGGGGCGGGAAGGCTGAAAAGAACCTTAATTTTACTATCAGATGCGATGAGTTTGATGTCGAGTTCTACGGCAATTCAGACATGCCAAAAAGATATAAGAGCTGGCTCACCATAATAAAGGACGGAAAAGAGGTTGTAAAAAAGATAATAGAGGTCAATGAGCCGCTGAAATACGAAGGGGTTACTTTTTATCAGTCGAGCTATGGGCTGACCCCTGAGGCCGGGAACAGCGTCTTTAAATTCAAGGTCACACCCAAAGGTGGAAAGACAGAAGATGTGGCTATGGGGTTCGGAAGCAGCTTTACAGTGCCGGGGACTAATCTGTCAGGCAGGGTTGAGGACTTTTCACCTGCGCTCGGGTTTGACCAGCAGAGCAACAAGCCCTTTACTTATGCTGAGCAGATGAACAACCCGGCTGTTTACCTGAGTTTTTATGAAAAAAATGTAAGAAAATACGGCGGCTGGCTGCTTAAGAGATACCCTGAAACATGGAAACTGCCGGAAGGCCATACAGTGGAGTTTGTTGATTTATGGGGCGTCCAGTATACAGGCCTTCAGGTTAGGAAAGACCCGGGTGTCTGGATTGTCTATCTCGGATGTCTGGCGATGACAATAGGCCTGCTTGTAGCCTTTTTCATGAGCCACAAAAGGATCTGGGTGAGGCTTCTTGAAGAAAAGGGAAATACGCGTGTGATAATGGGAGCCACTGCAAGCAAGAACAGGTATGCCTTCGAAAAGAAGATCGATAAACTTGAAGAGCTTCTGACAAGGGGAGAGGAAGGAGGAAAATAGTTATATGAACAGCGCTGTCTTATTTGGCATCTCTACTATGTCTTATATAATCGCGATGATAATCTATATCACCTATCTTGCATTCAGGAAGTCACAGGTAGGCTTGATAGCGACCACAGTTACGGTTGTCGGCTTTGTCTCGCAGACATTTGCAATCCTCCTGAGGTGGAAAGAGTTTTACGAGATGAGCGATATGGGCATACTCAGGGCTGCGCCTTTTACCAACCTCTACGAGTCTCTCGTCTTTTTTGTCTGGTGCCTGATCCTCGGATACCTCATAATAGAGTTCAGGTACAAAAACAGGTCGTTTGGCGCATTTGTCACCCCGATAGCCGGCCTTGCCCTCGCCTTCATAGACCTCACGGGCATGTCAAAGGATATTCAGCCGCTTGTCCCTGCACTCCAGAGCAACTGGCTGCTTGCCCATGTGATAATGAGCTTTATAGCGTATGCCGGATTTGCACTCGCCTTCAGCACCGGCCTGATGTACCTTATAATATCTTCCGACAAGAGGAGTGAGCCTTCGTACATATTCTGGACAATGGCGACCGGCATATTTGTTGCCCTGCTTGTGGCTATGGGCCTTGACTACCTCACCTTTAAGATGGTCATCAAAAACCCGGATAGCCTGATAAAGAGCTATCTGTTCAGGGCATCCCTGCGCAGCAGCTCAACTGCCGTCGCTGTCGTGAGCTGGGCAGTGGTGGTAGCTTTTATCTATCTGCTCTGGCGTTACGGCAATCTCCTCAAAAAGATCGTCTCTTCCTTCGGCATATCTCCTGAAATCCTCGATGAGATAACTTATAAGAGCATAGCTGTCGGCTTCCCTGTCTTTACGATGGGCGGACTGATATTCGGAGCAATATGGGCTGACCAGGCCTGGGGCGTCTACTGGAGCTGGGACCCTAAGGAGACATGGTCGCTTATAACATGGTTTGTTTACGCCTTTTATCTCCATGCAAGGCTTTTGAGGGGATGGAAGGGCAAGAAGATCGCAATAGTGGCTGTTGTCGGGTTTATTGCCGTTATATTCACATACCTTGGAGTTAACCTGCTCCTTTCAGGACTTCACAGTTACGGGTCTATGGAATAGGGAGTAGATTAACAATAAAGAGGATGCGGTCACAATTTATTGTTTAACCTTAAATTAAGGCATTATGACGCTTAAAAGCAAAAATCTGTTGTTTACAGCAGTTATTTTGTTGCCTGTAGTTGCATTTGCATCTTATCTGATCATTGTTTCGACAGAAAACCAGTTCGTAAAAGACGACATAGAGAAGGTATCGCTCGTCGCCGACATTATAAAAAACGGCCTGATAACCATGATGTTACAGGGGGAAGGGAAGGACTTCAAGCACTTCCTTGATATCCTTATAGCAGAGGATATTTCAGGCGTCCATATTGTAAGCAACAACGGCAGGCTGATCAGCTCGGCCTCATCACTTAACATGGGCCGTAAATTATATTCTGATATAATTTCACGGTTTGAGGCCTTTCAGAGCGCAGAGATAATTTCGACTGAAACAAACGGAAAGGCGATATATTCAGCGGTAGTCCCGATATTTAATGAAAGGCCGTGCCAGAGGTGCCACGGCGACAAGCACAGCATCAGGGGTATTCTGAATGTTGAGTTCCTGAGGACAAAATCTGTCCAGAAGATCAGGGATAACAGGTCTAAGACAATTGTTGTCGCTGTAATAACCTTCTTAATCCTGCTTATAGCATCTGATTACCTCAACAACAAGCTCGTGACGGCCCCTCTTAAGGGGCTTTCGGACAGCATTAAGACTGCTTCGGATGCCGGAGGAAAATTTGTAAACAACGGCCAAGACAATGAGATCGCAGGGCTGAAAAAAAGCTTTGACAGCCTCTTGTCTGAGAAAGAGAGGCTTTTGTCAGAGCAGGGACAGATGAGCCTCGATCTCCAGAGGCTGGATAATTATTTAGCCGGTCTCAGGACAGCAATGGACGCTCATGTGAGCAACCCGTTATCAAAGGCGATAGGAGATTTGCAGGTGCTTGCAGAGGAGGCTGATTTTGCCGATTCGATAAGTGAGATAATAAATAACATGGTCAAAGACCTTATGGCGATTAAGAAGTCTCTGGACAAAGATATCCGGGGTGAAATTTGAATGCACTTGTGACAGGCGCCACAGGTTTTATCGGGAGCCATCTGGTTGAGGAACTCGTAAAGAGAGGCTATAATGTAACCTGTCTGGTAAGAAAGACATCTGACCTCAAATGGATCGAGGGGGTCACCAAAAATTTATATTACGGTGACTGCGGGGATGAGAAATCCCTGAATGGACTTTCGTCGGACTTTGATTATGTCTTCCATGCTGCTGGACTCACAAAGGCCAGGAGGGATGAAGACTTCTTTTATGCAAATGTGAAGGGCACAGAGAATCTCCTGAACGCTGTGTCGGGGAAGATGCCCGGACTGAAGCGCCTTGTTTTTCTCAGCAGTCTCGCTGCGGCAGGGCCGAGCAGGAACGGGAATACGGTGAATGAGGATTCGGAACCAAGGCCGGTCTCCCGCTATGGAGAAAGCAAGCTTAAAGGCGAACAGTTGTTGTCCGGATACAGGGCCGGCATACCAATAACGATTATCAGGCCGCCTGCAGTTTACGGCCCCCGCGACAGGGATTTTTATGTACTTTTCAGGATGCTTAAAAAAGGCTTTTATCCATACTGGGGAAAATGTTATTATTCACTTTTATATGTCGAAGATCTAGTGGCTGCCATAATCAGGGCAGCCGAGTCAAAAGAGGCAGAGGGCAAGACATATTTTATCTCTGACAGCAAGGTCTATTCTAACGATGATATTGCAGAAGAGATAGCAAATGTCCTCCAGACAAGGCCTATAAAGGTTAAGATACCTGGGACTCTGATGAGTATTCTCATAGGTATCGGCGGGAGGCTGAGCAGCGGACCGTCCCTGTTCAACAGGGACAAGCTCAGGGAACTGAGCTATAAAAGCTGGATATGCGACCCGTCAAAGGCGGAAAAAGAGCTTGGCTTTGTCCCAAAAGTTACATTAAAGGAAGGAATAAAATGGACAGCGGATTGGTACAGGATTCATCAATGGCTCTAAAGAATACTACTGACATCTTTGCTAAGTGCTCAAAGTTTACAAGGGCAAAAGAACTGATTTCAGCAGGCATCTATCCTTATTTCAGGGTCATTGAGAGCGCCCAGGACCCCGAGGTCATAATCAACGGCCGCCGCATGATAATGGTAGGCTCAAACAACTATCTCGGCCTTACAAGCCATCCGAAGGTAAAAGAGGCTGCAATGGATGCAATAAAGAGATACGGCACCGGATGTGCCGGCTCGAGGTTCCTTAACGGCACACTTAATATCCATGTAGAGCTCGAGCAGAAACTCGCGAGGTTTATCAGGAAAGAGGCTGCACTAATATTTTCCACAGGTTTTCAGGTGAACCTCGGCGTCATATCAGCCCTTGCCGGCAAGGACGATATCGTCCTGATTGACAAGATGGACCACGCAAGTATAATAGACGGCTGCAGGTTATCGTACGGAGAAGTGAAGAAATTCAGGCACAATGACATGGCAGACCTCGAAAGGGTGCTTCAGCGGTGTGACGGAAGAGGAAAGCTCATAGTAGTTGACGGCGTATTCAGCATGGAAGGCGATATTGTTAATCTGCCTAAAGTGGTCGAGCTTGCAAAGACTTATGGCGCGAGGGTAATGGTCGATGATGCGCACGGCATAGGCGTGCTCGGCAAGACAGGCAGGGGCACAGCAGAGCACTTCGGCCTCGAAAATGAGGTTGACCTGATAATGGGCACATACAGCAAGTCTCTTGCATCAATCGGAGGGTTCATTGCAGGCTCTTCAGATGTGGTACATTACATAAAGCATTTTGCCCGTTCGCTTATATTCAGTGCAAGCCCTCCCCCGGCCTCAGTAGCAGCAGTGAGCGCTGCAATAGATATTATTGAGGATGAACCCGGGAGGATCGAGAGGCTCTGGAAGAACACAAGGAAGATGCTGAGCGGGTTCAAGAAGCTCGGCTTTGAGGTAGGTCCGAGCGAGACGCCCATAATACCTGTAATAGTCGGCGATAATGAAACTGCGTTCAGGATGGCTATGCTGTTGCAGGAAGAGGGGGTCTTTGCGAATGTTGCGGTCAGCCCTGCTGTGCCTGACGGAAAGGCTCTGATCAGGACGAGCTATATGGCTACCCATACAGAGGAGCAGCTTGATACGGTTCTAAGGGCCTTCGAGAAGAGTGGAAGGGCCTTGGGGCTGATAAGCTAATTCAGAATTGGAAGTACTCGAGGTAAAAAACAAGAGAGACCTCAGTGAATTCATAAACCTCCCGTATTCCCTGTATAAGAAAGACCGTTACTTTGTCCCGCCCCTTAGGAAAGAGATAAAAGAAAACCTCTCATCAAAGAATCCATTCTTTAAGAACGCAGACGTCAGGTATTTCATAGCCAGAGACATGGGTAAGACTGCAGGCAGGATCGCCTCTGTGATAAATCACAGGCATCTGGAATTCCATAAGGACAACGCAGGGTTTTTCGGGTTCTTCGATTCAATCAATGACCCCGGTGTTTCTCATTCTTTGCTCGACAGGGTTCAGATGGAACTTAAAGACAATGGCCTGGGTATAATGAGGGGGCCGATGAACTTCTCTACGAATGAGGAGTGCGGGTTTTTGATAGAGGGCTTTGACGAGCATCCCATGCTTATGACTCCATACAACCCGCCTTATTACAATGACCTTATGGAAAGATATGATATGCAGAAGGCCAAAGACCTTTATGCCTTCATCTATGAGGTGAAGGATAAACTCCCCGAGAAAGTGCTCAGGGTCGCTGTCATTGCTGAAAAAAGGGGCCTCAGGGTCAGGCCTGTGGACAAGAAGAGGTTCGGCGATGAAATGCGTGTGTTCAAGGAGGTCTATAACTCTGCGTGGCAGAAGAACTGGGGGTTCATACCTCTCACGGACGATGAGCTTAATTACCTTGGCGCCAGGCTTAAACAGATAGCAAGGCCAGAACTCACTCTTATAGCAGAGGATAATGGAACGCCCGTAGGCTTCATGGGGCTGTTGCCAGATTATAACTATGTGATGAAGCATATGAACGGCAGGCTCAACCCCCTTTCAGTCTCAAAGGCGATATATTATTCCGGAAGGATTAAGGATCTGAGGCTCCTTCTCCTTGGAATAAAAAAGGAATACAGGAACAGGGGTGTTGATGCCCTGCTCTTAAGGGAAGGTTTCAGCGGCATCAAAAAGGGCGGATATAAACGTGTTGAATTCTCATGGATACTCGAGGACAATATCCCTGTGCAGAGGATTATAGAGATGGTCGGCGGAAGGCTATACAAGAGATACAGGATCTATGAAAAGGAGATATGATCCCTCAACACTATAACAGCATTTACCCCGCCGAACCCGAATGAGTTCGAAACAGCAGCATTTATTTCAGCGCCTCTCGATTCATCTGCTATATTAAGATCACATTCCGGGTCTTTTCTGCCTATATTAAGGGTTGGCGGTATTATGTTTTCTCTTATGCTCATAAGCGCCAGACCTACCTCCAGTGCGCCTGACGCAGCAAGCATATGGCCTGTCATAGACTTCACTGCTGTTGATGGGATTAGTGATGCCCTGTTGTCAAAGACGGTTTTTAGTGCAGCAGTCTCTGCAATATCCCCTATTCTTGTGGCTGTGCCGTGTGTACTGATATGACCGATATCTTCAGGGCTGAGACCTGCTTCTTCAAGTGCCTTCTTAATAGCCATCGCCTCTCCATCCGGGTCCGGCTGCGTCATGTGACAAGCATCGGTCGTATTGCCGTACCCTGCGACCTCGCCGTATATGGCTGCCCCCCTTTTAAGGGCATGACCGTATTCCTCAAGCACCATTACGCAGGCACCTTCTGCAAGCACGAATCCGTCCCTTTCGGCAGAAAAGGGCCTCGGTTGGTTATAATCCCCCTTAAGCCTTGCCGATGCTCCTGAAATTCCATAGCCCTCAATACAGAGCCTGCATATCGGCGCCTCTGTGCCGCCTGCAATCGCCAGATCAAGATATCCTGTCTTTATCATCCTGAATGCCTCTCCAACAGCATTTGCACCAGAGGCACATGCATTCGAGATCCCCAGGCAGTGGCCCTTTATCCCGAGTCTTAGGGCTATGTACGAGGCTGCCATGCTGATAGTCGTTGACGGCATGATATAGGGGGATAAACGGAAGTTCGAAGTTCGGAGTTCGGAGTTCCTGGCCCTTTCCAGCGATCTTTCTATTGTGCTTATACCGCCGCGGCTTGAGCCGATCACAACACCGGCGTTGACGAGCGGTGAATTTATGTGAGAAGCCATGCTGTCCTTATCTTCGCATCTTCTTATCTTCTCAACTTCTTTTACTGCCGGCTGCTTAAGCAACCCCGCGTCCTCTGCGGCCATAAGAGATGCAGCCACTGCGTATTGAACAAAAGGGTCGAGCCTGTTTATCTCTTTAGCCGGGAGGAATGCACCTGCATCAAAACCCTTTAACTCCCCGGCCATTTTCCATGGGAGACCAGAGGCATCGAACCTTGTTATGCTGCCAATACCTGATAGCCCGGATTTAACCCCTTCCCATGTGGTCCTGAAGGAATTACCGATGGGGCTTAATGCGCCTATCCCTGTGATGACAATCCGTCTCATAAGGATATTTATCATAACACGAATTCAAGCACTCTCAAAAACTGCTTTAATATTTGGTTTTTTTGTGTTATATTCTAAATCTATAAAACCGTGTGAGTGTGGTAATTGGCCGGAGAATTATTAAAAAAGAGGCGCGAGGATTTAGGGCTTGACCTTAAAGATGTTTCTCAGACCCTAAAGATAAACTCCAGATACCTTAGGGCTATAGAGGAAGATGACCTGTCAAAACTGCCCGAAGATGTTTATTTAAAGGGATATGTAAGGGAATATGCAAAACTGCTCGGCTTAGACCCCGGGCCGTCTGCAAACAGATATATCGAAGACCTGAAGGGTATCGAAAAAACAGTCTGTCCTGATGCCCTTCCGCCTAACAAACATATTAAATCCGTTGTAGCATTCACAGTCTCATTCATAGTTATCTGCATTGTTATCTTATCAGGAGTCTATATTTATACTCACAGGGCAAGACCACTCCCCAAGGCCTCTGATTTAGCTGATACTGCCGGCACCATGCAGGCCGTTCAAAAGAAGACATCAGAGGAGCAAGCCACACAGCAATACAAGCTTAATGTTACTGCTATCGAGACAACATGGCTGCGGGTCGAGATGGATAACGGAAGGCAGGAAGAGGTGCTGATGAAGGAGAATGAATCAAAAGAATGGCTGTCCCAGAGCGGGTTTAACCTAAAGATAGGCAATGCAGGCGGCATCAGAATGGCCCTGAACGGCAAGGACATGGGCGTTGCAGGCAAAAGGGGGCAGGTGATCAGGCTTTCGATCCCTCAGAAAGAATCCACTTCGCAGATTCAGTCGTCAGGCAAAAACCATAACAAAGAATAGAAATGGCTATCCTTGCTGCCGGTACAATAAGCAGGCATATTAACGGCAAACTTGTCTTCCTCATCCTGTTGCAGTTTGTCGCGATAATCGCATATCTCGGATACCGTTCATACATGGATTCGAGTGCGGAATGCATTACGTGCCATGGCGATAAATCAAAGCTCCGGTCGCTCGGTTATCCTCAGTTTTATGTCACACAGGAGATGGCAGAGAAGGAGAGCAGACATCCGAATGTCAAATGCCACGAATGCCACCTTGGTAACGGGAGGGCAAAGGACCATGATAGTGCGCATAAGGGAATGCTGAAGCCCCTGTTTGTCAGCGATTCAGGGGGTCTGCTCGAAAGGAAGATGGTCTCAACCCTGCCTATGCTGCCGCAAGGCAATGACCGGATAAGGGAATTATTGCCGCCGAATACCAATGTCAGGAATATCCTCTGGCATGACAGGGACCCGAAGACGTTCAATTTTGACCCTAAGATCGCAGAAAAGACCTGCGGCAAGTCCAACTGCCATCCTCAGGAACTCGAGCAGTTCAGGAAAACAATAATGGGGACGAACTTCAGGCAGCGCACAATGAAGACGTGGCTTGACCCATATGGCCCGCACAATTGCGGCCCGTCATTTGCCGATACTCCTCCGTTTTCATACCTGAGAGATGGAGTCTTTGATTTTAAGAATACAGAAGAGATAGTCAGAAACCTCAATACCGGCTTTTCAAAGGATCAGGCAATTTCAAAGCAGAAGTTATGTAATATCTGCCATGCAGGCTGCCTCGATTGTCACTATGCGCCTGACAAGGAAAAAGGGGTTCATGCCTTTATAAAAAAGCCGGTATCCGAGAGCTGTTCCGGCAATGGCCGCGGCACGAGCATATGCCACCCCGGCTCAATGCATAGCAGGAGGGGAGAGACATACATCGGAGGCGATTATTCGATACCGACAGGCATGGCGCCGGATGTCCATTACAAAAAGAATATACACTGTGTTGACTGCCATCAGGCAGGAGAAAAAGGCATGGGTGACATGCAGAGGAAGGCTGTCTGTCAGGACTGCCACATAGAAATTGAGGATGCCCACAAGAAGAGCATCCACAAGAACATGGATTGTGCAACATGCCATATTAGCGAACTTGGGGGTTATCAGATAACTGTCTGGGGACCGGGTTTTGCAGGCGACAGACCGAACCCTTTCAAAAAATACTCGCTCTATTATGGCATTCAGAAACCGCCCTTGCTCATGAAGGACCAGAAGGGAATCTGGATGCCTGTTAAGGTCTGGCCGCATAGCGTTGGGAACATAAAAAATGACGTCAAGCCATCTGAGAAAATTATGTTCAGGTGGCCTGCCGGCGAGACAAGGGACGCCTATTATGTAATAGGCACATTCGACGGACTGCCGGGCAATAACAAGCACATGCTCTGGCTTGAGATAGAGCAGGCTGCCCATCCGTACGGGAAATCAAGGACGTGCGAGAGCTGTCATAAGACCGAATCACAGAATTCAGTATCAATATGGGAGTTTGAGGACGACCAGGGCGCAGAACCTTTTAAGGGAGGCTACAGGATTGTTGCTGATAAGGACGGGCTGCGCATAGAGGAGATGAGGAATACAACACCAATAAAGCCCCTCAATGGCGCAAGGCCCGAGGATTTTGCATCATGGTTGTTCCTGAAAGACAAATGGAAGGCTCCGGGAGATTTCTCAATAAAGATTGATAGGGATAAATACGCTAAATATCTTTCTATGTCGGGCTCAATAGAGAGGTATTTTAAATCTGCCGGGGAAAAATCTGCCAATTTCAGCAAGGCAAGGCTGAAGCAGCTTAAGAGGCTCAAGGGTATAGCTGTTCATAACCCTGAGCCTGAAGAAGTGAAGATCGCCTCACGGGCAGGAGGTGACAGGTAGTTGAGATAGAAGAAATTTAATTTTTTTCTGCATTGGTTAGTGAAAAAATCAATCCCTGGGTATACTGAAAATCTGCCCGATAAGATATATCATTATAAAACACTACTGGTATATGGAGCGTCAGCTCTGTTGAGAGGGTAGAGGGAGAACAACTGCTGAAGTTATCTGTCCCGGTTATTTCCCCATAGTTAGTCAATGTAAAATTTAGTGAATTTGTAACATACTCGAAATCCGCCCAGAAATATTGACTGCCGAAGGTCAGAACCGGCACGTGCAGCCTTAGGGTATTAGACAAGCTCGCAGCGCAGATATTTGTTGTATTGACTGCAAAACCAGGACTTTCAACTGTATAGGAGCTGCCCAAGTCCGGGAAAGTGCTGCCTGAAATAACAGTACTGAAAGAGGAGGAGGATAGTGCGGCATCAATTCTGTTATGTACGGCTCTGCTTATGCTTGAAGTATTACCCTGCGGCCTGTGGACATATGTCCAGTATTCTCCGGATGTGTCGTTATAGTACCCGGCCGGCACTGAACCCAACCCGGTATCCACAAGCATCCCATTTGACAGGCCTGAAATATTCTGATAGTTTCCCCGAAGGTCATTGGCGCTTAGCGCCTGTACTCCTCCATTGCGGGCAATATACAGAACAAAACCGCCAGGTCCTTTAAATATATCCGGGTCTGATGCGCTTTCTGATGAGGTAATGCTAATTTCGACCCTGTTCCCTGCATCAACAAGAAACGAAGCCCCGTCACTGCCCGACACCTCAGTAGCGCTCCTGAAGGTCTTAATGCAGCTTGTCTGTCCGCTCTGGCAGCGAGCCGGGTCTCCGCCTTTTTGGCTGACAAGGTAAAAAAGTATGATGCTCCCGTTATTATCGAGTATAGGGCTTGGATCAACAAAATCTTCAGATTCTCCGCTGCTGAACTTTATGCTTGTTGAAACAGGAGCACTGTCTTTCCATATGCCTGTATCAATCATATATCTCCTGACCATCCCAGGGGTATACACATAAAGGGTATTCCCCCGTCGTATAAGGTCCGGCACACTGCCATTGTAAGGCGTATAACCGGAAAGTAAGGACCAAATTATTCCATCATCCGATTGAGCCACATAAACACTATGGTTCCGCGGGTCGCTGCAGGTGGTTGCAGCAGTATTGCAAGTGTGAAATGCCATTATATATTTGCCGTTCAAGGTTTGTGATATGGTAGCCGGCACAGTTATCAGAAAGAGGCCTGTGAAAAACATGAAAGAGTAAAATAGCAATTTTAATTGTCTCATATCATCCCTTTTTTAAATCATTTTATCTGATGAAATCCGGTAAGTCAATGAAACGAAGTGCGACAGTATTGATATTTGGCGGCAATAATGCTATAGTGCTACTACTTTTAAAAAAGTAACACCATGTCAACTATCAGATTCGGCATATCACTCGACAATACTCTCCTTGAGAAGTTCGACAGGCTTATAGCCAAACAGGGGTATAGAGCCCGGAGCGAGGCAATACGCGATCTTATCAGGGACGCCCTCGTTAGGGAGGAATGGCAGGCAGGCAACTCTGAGACCGCCGGAACGATTACGCTCGTATACTCACTTGACACAACTGAGATTGTTGATGTGCTGACCGACCTTCAGCATCATTATTACAATTCAATTGTTTCGAGCATGCACATACACCTCGACGAACACAACTGCCTTGAGGTGATTGTGGTCAAGGGAAAGGCAAAAGATATAAAGACAATCGCCGAAAGGCTTCGCGGGACAAAGGGTGTTAAACACGGCAACCTGTCACTTACGACAACAGGGAAACATCTTAAATAAAAGGATGCATGCATGGACTTTGGAAGAAGGATAGGGGTCAGGGGGGCGAGGGGCCGGGTGATAATAAAGTCTTTGCTGTTTTTGTTTTTTTGCTTATCCATTACACCAGGTGTCTATGCAGCCCATCCGCTCATCACTGATGATACAGGCACGCAGGGCAAGGGGAAGTATCAGCTCGAAATAAACAGCGAGTACAGCCATGACAGGGATGACGGGATAACCCTTGATACTGCTGAGATAAGGGCAACCCTCTCATACGGCATGACTGATAATGCAGATATAATTATTGGCCTGCCTTACCAGTCTGTACGGGTAAAAGACCCAGAATCCACGACCAGAGAAAACGGCGTGTCCGACATATCAATAGAGATGAAGTGGCGGATCTATGATAAGGACGGCTTTAGCCTTGCACTAAAACCCGGACTTACTCTTCCGTCCGGTGATGATGAAAAAGGCCTTGGTGCCGGAAGGGCCACATATAGTCTTCTGCTTGTCGCTTCTAAAGAAATGCAGCCATTTGTGTTTCATCTTAATGCAGGGTATATACGGAACGATAACAAGGCAGACGAGAGGGTGGATATATGGCATCTGTCAATTGCATCAACTGTCGAGGTAATGAAGGACCTTAAACTTGCGGCAAATATCGGAGCTGAGAGGAACAGTGACAAGTCATCAAATACGGCCCCAGCCTTCATACTCGGCGGCATTATCTATTCATTCTCTGAGAGCCTTGATCTGGATTTAGGGATCAAGGGCGGACTGAACAAGCCTGAGACCGACTTCTCGATACTTGCAGGCATTGCAAGGAGGTTTTAGTTGCATATACCTGACGGCTATCTGGGACCGGTAACTTACGGAGGCCTTTGGGCAGCTATGGTATCTGTGTGGTTTTATGCATCAAGGAAGATAAGGACATCACTCAGGATTGCAGAGATACCAATGATTGCCCTCTCTGCTGCCTTCAGCTTTGTGATTATGATGTTCAATATACCTGTCCCGGGCGGCACTACAGGACATGCAACGGGTGCTATACTGATAGCCATTCTTATAGGGCCATGGCCTGCTGTTATTGCGGTCTCTATAGCGCTTGTTATTCAGGCGCTTATGTTTGGTGACGGAGGCATTACAGCAATAGGCGCAAACTGCTTCAATATGGCTTTTGGTGGAATGGTTTCCGGATATGGTCTTTACAGGCTGATTGCAGGGAAAAGACGGGAAGCTCAAGGTTCTGAGGAGATTCAAAATTCAAAATTCAAAATTCAAAATTCGTTTGGTGCCCGTAATATAACAGGCGCTGCTATAGGCGCTTATGCCGGAATAAACATTGCTGCCTTATTAACAGCCCTTGAACTCGGCATACAGCCCTTGATGCATACAGGCATTGACGGCAGGCCGCTTTACAGCCCTTTCCCTTTGACAGTTACAGTCCCTGTGATTATGATAGGGCATGCGGTATTTTTTGGGGTGCTCGAGGCAATTGTGACAGTGCTCGTGCTTGTTTATCTAAAAAAATCACATCCTGAACTCATCAGGGGATGAGCGTGAAGGCCCGAAGGTTTAAAAAGCTCTGGATCGGGCTCGGAGTTATGGTCTTGCTTGCGCCTATGGGGCTGATACTGCCTGAGTTTTTTAAGGCAGGAGGCGCCTGGGGAGAATGGGGTATTGATGAGATAAAAGATATTGCAGGTTATATACCGGAGGGTCTCAGGAAGCTCTCGGGCATATGGTCCGCACCTTTCCCTGACTATACTTTTAGCGGATGGGACAAGGGGATAAGGTCATATCTGTCGTATATAATATCAGGGCTTCTGGGGGTTGCTGTTGTTGTAGGATCTGCTTACCTTATTATACTTATTCTGAAAAGAGGTCGTCATGAATGAAAAGGAAAGGTTAAAGAAACTGCTTGTTCACTGGCTGGAACATAACAATGAACATGCGGCCACATACAGGGAGTGGGCTCAAAAGATGGCAGAAGAAGGGGATGAAGAATTGTCCCTGCTCCTTATGAAACTCGGCGATGAGGTCTCTATGCTGAACGCCATATTCGAAGAGGCTATAACGAAGACCGGGAAAGGCTAAGCCTTTGGGGTGCGGCCGGGAAAAGGATTCCTCTGTTCAAAGAGTGTCTTTACCTCATCCATCAACTCATTGATATCCTTGAACTGCCTGTAGACAGATGCAAACCTTACGTACGCGACTTTATCAGTCTCCCTTAGTGAGTTCATCACCTCTTCGCCGATCCATGTGCTCGGCACTTCCCTTGTCCCCATGTTTATGAGTTTTTTCTCTATGGAATCGACTACACTTTCGAGTGTGTCAATGCTGATAGGCCTTTTTTCGCAGGCCTTCTTCAGACCACCCAGGACCTTAATCCGGTCAAACGGTTCCCGCCTGCCGTCTTTTTTAACGACCATCGGAAGGATATCATCAACACGTTCATAGGATGTGAAACGTTTACCGCATTTCAGGCACTCCCTTCTCCTGCGTATCGCCTCACCTTCCTTGCTTGTGCGTGAATCTATCACCTTGTCTTCGAGGGTTCCGCAGAAGGGGCATTTCATCGGTATATAGGGAAACGCCTGCAGAGGCCTTTTGCCTGTTCCCTGAAACTACTGATTGCAGATGGATTTTTGTGGTTGTTTAAGACCTCGGATATTATACCTGCTATCTCGGCCATCTCAGTCACGCCCATACCTCTTGTCGTGATGCAGGGAGTGCCGAGCCTTATCCCGCTCGTTATTGCAGGCGGTCTCGAATCATAAGGTATTGAGTTTTTATTTACAGTTATGCCTGCCATGTCAAGCGTCTCTTCAGCATCCTTGCCTGTTATGTTCTTGCCGGTGAGGTCGACGAGCATAAGATGGTTTTCTGTGCCGCCTGATACGATCTTAAGGCCTCTTTTCATCAGTTCTTCAGCGAGTTTCTTAGCATTCGCAACAATTCTTTTCTGATAATCCCTGAAATCCGGTGTCAGGGCCTCTTTTAACGCTACTGCCTTTGCAGCTATCACATGTACGAGCGGGCCGCCCTGAATGCCGGGGAAGATCATCTTGTCGATTGCCTTTGCAAATTCGGCCTTGCACATTATCATCCCGCCGCGGGGCCCCCTGAGGGTCTTGTGTGTGGTAGTGGTGACAAACTCGGCATAAGGTATTGGAGAAGGATGGATGCCCGCAGCTATAATGCCTGCTATATGCGCGATGTCTGCAAGCAGGTATGCCCCGACCTCTTTTGCTATCTCAGAGAATTTCTTGAAATCTATTGTCCTTGAATATGCGCTTGCGCCGACCACGATCATGCGCGGCTTGTTCTCTACGGCAAGGCGTCTTACCTCATCAAAATCAATATAGCCTGTATCCTTATCAACGCCATAAGTAACGCTCCTGAACATGATGCCTGAGAAATTTACATTCGCCCCGTGAGACAGGTGGCCTCCGTGATTAAGGCTCATGCCGAGGAGCGTGTCTCCGGGTTTGAGAAAGGAAAAATATACTGCCATATTAGCCTGAGTGCCTGAGTGCGGTTGTATGTTTACATGCTCGGCACCGAAGAGCTCCTTCGCGCGGTTTATTGCGAGGTTTTCGACAGCGTCAGCATATTCGCAGCCTCCGTAATATCTCCTGCCCGGGTAGCCTTCAGCATACTTATTCGTGAATATCGAGCCCTGAGCCTCAAGGACTGCAGGACTGACATAATTTTCAGAGGCAATAAGGACAATCTTGTCGCGTTCCCTTTCTGCTTCGTTCTGTATAGCGTTATAGACATCGCTATCAACAGTTTTCAGATTCTCGAATTCCATGTGATATTCCTCTTATCCTTTCCTCTATATGTTTTATCTTCAATAACCTGTTCTGATGCCTTCCGCCCTCAAAAGGAGTCGAAAACCATGTGCGGACTATTTCTTTTGCAAGGTCTTTGCCGACAACCCTTCCGCCGATAACGAGTATGTTTGCATCATTATGCAGCCTGCTCATTCTCGCTGTAAAAAGGTCATTACAAAGGGAGGCCCTTATACGAGGGAACTTGTTTGCAACGATCGACATGCCTATGCCTGTCCCGCATATGAGCAGGCCCCTGTCTTCCCTGCCAGCGCTTACAGCCTCAGAGACCCTTTCGCCGAAATCAGGATAATCAACAGACTGAGGCCCGTCTGTGCCGTAGTCTGTGCAGACCAAGTCCATCTCGCTGAGGAGTGAGGCTATCTCCTTTTTCAGCTCCAGACCTGCATGATCACAACCTATCGCAACTTTCATTAATCTACCAGTTTATTATCTTATCCAAGAGATTCTGTTTAAGTCAAGAATAAGGGCTTTTCAGATCGAAATATCCGGTTTTCTGGCTCTGCGCAGAGAACGGCTGTAACATTGCATGATTATTGACTCTTTCTGTTGATTATGATACCTTCAACAGTATGCAATATAAGAGCGCTATTGCACAGGACGCACAGAGATATCTTGCTAAAGGCCAGGTTGAGAAGGCTATAGCTGAATGGGAAAAACTCCTCAAGGAATCTCCTGATGGTAATATTTATAACACCATAGGAGACCTGTATCTCAAGAAGGGCGAAAAAAAGGCTGCGGTCGATTATTTTCAAAAGGCAGCACGTTTTTTCCGGGAGGAGGGGTTTTCACTCAAGGCGCTGGCCTTATTCAAGAAGATTATCAATATCGACCCTGAAGATGTGGAATCCCTCATTGCACTCGGTGAGCTTAGCGAGGGGAAAGACCTGGTTTCAGATGCGATAAAGTACTACCATTCTGCTGCAGATGTCCTTACCCGTGACAAGAAGAAAGACCGCCTGATAACTGTCTATGAAAAGATCCTCTCGATTTCGCCTTTCAACATTCCCATGAAGGAAAAAGTTGCAGCGCTTTTCCTGAAAGAGGGCCTGACCTCGTATGCTGTAAAGGAATACCTCTATATAGCAAGGCTGTACCTCGAAAAGGCGGATTATGAACATGCAATGGAATACTACAACAAGGTTGTTGGAATCCAGCCTGAGGGGAGGGATGCCCTTCTCGGGATCAGCTATCTTTACGAGAGGAAGGGTGATATCAGGGAGGCTATTAATTATACGAAAAAGGCTGTCGAAAAGCACTCTCAGGATGTGTTTCTGCTGGTGAGATATGCATCGCTTTTGAAGAAGATAGAGGCATATGATGAGGCCATCTCGTTAATCTCAAAGGTGATTGAGCTCGGGCCGTCAGATGAAGAGGCGCACAAAATGCTTGGAGATATATACGTTATAAAAGGAGACCGGCAGAAGGCATGGGAATCGTACAAAACTGCCATAGAATCATTGATATACAACGATAAGCTGAACGAGGCGATAGATCTCACCATAAACTACAGGGATGTCAACAAGACCGAGGCAGGAAAACTGCTCATATCACTCTACAGCAAAAACAATAATTCAGAGGCAGTCTTCCGTGAGATGCTCTCTTTGGGAGACTTGCTGATAGAGGGCAACATACCTGAAGATGCTGTCGATTATTACAGGCAGGCCCTTAATCTCCATCCTGAAGATACAGACCTTAAGAACAGGCTGCTCGAACTCGAGCTTAAACTCGGCATGACTCCCTCAGTTATGGAGCAGGAGAAGACAACAGATGACCTGTTATCAGAGGCAGACTCATATATCAAGTACGGCATGCTCGATCAGGCAAGGTCCATACTTGAGCAGCTTAAGGTGAGTGAGCCTTCCAACATAGATCTGCATATGAGGCTGAAATCACTCTATCTCGAAACAGGCGATAAGGAGATGGCCGTCACAGAGTGCATCATTCTCGGCGAGCTATACGGGAGGGCAGGCGACGAAGAGAAAAAGAATGAGATGTTTAAGGTGGCGTTTGATATAGACCATGAGGACCCGAGGCTTATGGGGAGGATATCTGCAAGGCCTGAATCTGCAGGAGACTTGTCCGGTATGCGTGCTGCGCCTGCGCTCGAGGATTATGCAGATGACATGGCTGAGGCGGATTTCTTTGTGAGCCAGGGGCTTAAACAGGATGCTATCGGGATTTACAATAAGCTCCTGAGCATCTTCCCTGAAAATGATATTCTCACAAGCAAGCTGGCATCTCTGCATGAGGGCGTCTCAGACACGGATCAAGGTCTGAAGAAGCCTGAGGCAGGACTGCAGGCTTCTTCAGGCAGCGATAGCGGGATTAGCGAGATATTTGATGAGCTCAAGGTCGAGACCATGGATAAAGTGGAGGCGCATGATTATGAGACCCACTACAACCTCGGCATAGCATATAAGGACATGGGGCTTATAGATGACGCTATAAAGGAATTCCAGGCATCAAGGGCAGATAAGAGGTTTTATGTCTCTTCCCTGAGCATGCTCGGCATGTGTTACATGGAAAAGGGGCTTTATTCGCTGGCAATAGATACCCTTAAAAAGGTGCTCAGCAGTATAGTGACGAGGGATGAGTCATACTGGGGTACGAGATATGACCTTGGCGTTGCCTATGAAAAGAACGGCAGCATCAGAGAGGCATTTAAGGTCTTCAGCGAGATATACGGCTGGGATTCGAGGTTCCGGGAGATAAACACAAAGATCGAACTGCTCAAAGGCATGCTTTCGGAAAGAGATAAGAGAGATAAAAAAGTAGAGCCAAAGGAGGTTAAGGCTGAACCAATGACGAAACAGGTTGAAAAGAAAAGCCGGGTGCATTATATTTAACATATGGATTATCTCGAATACTTCGGCCTTAAGGAGCAGCCGTTCTCGAATGTGGTAGACAACCGGTTCTACTACAAGAACCCTCAGCATGATGAAGCCCTCATAAAGCTTAAATATGCCATTGATACAAAAAAAGGTCTTGCTGTTGTTGTGGGTGAGATTGGTGCCGGCAAGACCACGCTTGCGAGAAAGCTGCTCGAAGAGCTTGACGAGTCAGGGTATGAGGCGGTACTGCTTGTCATAATTCATTCATCTGTCAGTTCAGAATGGCTGCTAAAGAAATTTGCGATACAACTGGGCATTGCTGTAGAAAATGTGGACAAGCTCGAACTCCTCGGGCTGTTGTACAGGAAACTGCTTGAGATCAATGAGAGCAACAGGACTGCTGTCCTTCTGATGGACGAGGTCCAGATGCTTAAGTCCACAGAGATAATGGAGGAGTTCAGGGGCCTTCTGAACATGGAGATGCCCGGAGGGAAGATGCTGAACCTCGTCTTCTTCGGGCTCGGCAACCTTGAGGATGTCCTCTCGCTCGATCAGCCTCTCAGGCAGAGGGTGGCGATGAAGTTAACATTAAAGCCGTTCTCCGGGGAAGACACAAAGGACTATATCATGCACAGGCTGAAACTGGCAGGCTCTTCTGACAATATCTTCACAGACGGGGCGATAAAGGAGATATTCAGATACTCTTCAGGCACACCCAGGCTGATAAATACTATTTGTGATAATGCGCTCCTTGAAGGATTCCTTTTCAAGACCCGCGAGATCGACGAGTCTGTAATAAAGGCTGTCGCAATCGACCTCGGTCTCAATAATCAGTGATTGACAGCGTCTCTATCTTTAACTTGACCGACTGATTTGCAAGCTCTATCCTCATGCCGGATGGGAACATTACATTTCCGAATAGCTTAGGTTCATCATAAAAGACCTTTATTAGCCATCTCTCTTCAACCTCAACAGCCTGTTCTTCAGGCATGAGGGTTTTTCTGTTTAATAAAACCGTCCTCGCCGAGTTTGAGATTATATACTTCCCGCCTTCATCTCTTGCATTATACTCTTCCATGGACCACCAGAAAAAGCTCGACCTCAGGCCGTCAACGAGCATCCTTAGCACAATCCTGCTTAAAGGGGGGATGCTCTTAATCTCATTATTGATTGTCCTGATGTCTGCAGCAAGGAGGCCGTGAGAATAGACCTGCAGGTCAAAATTATCAGGGCTGAGCCTGAGGACAGCATCTCCATCCTCAGGCGAACCGTTCTTTCTGAATTCGATCGAGAAGACAGACTCTATGGACTTTATTTTCCCCTTCCTTGCTATCTCTTCCCTTAGATTGGCCTCTTCATGAGGAGGTATTTCAACCCTCTTTACAGAGCATGAGGCAGAAAGACAGGTTAAGGCAATAAGGACAATCAAGAGAGATGAACAAGCAGGGAAATCAGACTTTTCAGGTTTACTACTAACCAAGGACTGCCTCGATGAATTCATCTACATTTTTCACGCCTTTTATCTCTATGCCATAGGTGTCCTTAAGCCGGGCTGCATTCGTCATAGGCAGGATAGCCTTTTTGAAGCCGATCTTTGAGGCCTCTTTTAACCTTGCATCAATCTGGCTGACAGCCCTTATCTCTCCGGAAAGGCCGACCTCCCCAAACACAAGGGTCTTTGCATTTACGGGCACCTCTCTGAAGGATGAAGCGACTGCACCTATGATGCCGAGGTCAACAGCAGGCTCATTGATCTTTATGCCGCCGACCACATTTACAAAAACATCCATACCTCCGAGGTGCATGCCTGCAATCTTCTCGAGCACAGCCACGAGCAGGTTGACCCTGTTAAAGTCCACGCCTATGCATGTCCTCCTCGGCATGCCGAAGGTCGTCGGAGATACGAGCGCCTGCAGTTCTATCAGGATCGGCCTTGTGCCCTCAATGCAAGAGACGACAGTTGAACCGGCCGCATTCTGGGGTCTCTCTGAAAGAAAGAGTTCAGACGGGTTTTCTATGCCGATAAGGCCGGAATCCGTCATCTCGAAGACTCCGATCTCATTAGTCGGGCCGAACCTGTTCTTGACAGTCCTGAGCACCCTGAAGGCATGGCCTCTGTCGCCTTCAAAATAAAGCACAGTGTCTACTATATGCTCGAGGACGCGCGGGCCTGCTATGGCGCCCTCTTTTGTGACATGGCCTATGATGAATAAAGGGATGCCGGACTGCTTGGCAAAGGACATGAGTCTTGCTGCACACTCCCTCACCTGTCCGACAGAGCCGGGTGCAGAGGCGAGTTCTTCTGTAAACATGGTCTGTATCGAATCGACCACCATTATGCGCGGAAGGACCTCAGAGGTTATATTGATTATCCCTTCAAGGTTGGTCTCTGAAAGCAGGATAATACTGGCTGAATCTATAGACAGCCTTTCTGCTCTTAGCTTGATCTGTTCCGGTGACTCCTCACCTGAGACATAAAGCACCTTGCCTGTTTCCCTGGACAGGTTTGATGCTGCCTGAATGAGCAGGGTGGATTTCCCTATGCCCGGGTCTCCTCCAACAAGAACAACTGACCCTTCTACAACACCTCCTCCAAGCACCCTGTCGAGTTCATTTATGCCTGTGGACATCCGCTTCTCCTTGCCGCCGGATATCGCGCTCAGAGGCTGGGGCCGGCTCCTGCCTGTTGGGTTATAGCCCCTTGTCTGGAGTGGTTTGGGGCTTGATTTCTCTTCGACAAGGGTGTTCCAGGCATCACAGTCCGGGCATTTGCCGAGCCATTTAGGGCTCGTATATCCGCACGCCTGACACTGATAGAAGGTCTTTATCTTAGACATTACCTAATCACCGGTTCTCCCTTTCTCCGTGTCATATGTTTAGTATCCCCATCCCATTCCCCGGATGGTATGCCTTTCTGATCCCTTCAGTTACAAGCTCCTTTGCCTTTTTTGCTGACTGGAGAGGTGAAGCACCGGATGCAAGGCCTGCTGTTAAGGCTGCTGAAAAAGCGCAGCCTGTACCGTGATATTCGCCTTTGAGCTTTATGGCCTCAATCCTCTGGAAGGTTATCCCGTCATAATAGAGGTCAATCGTGAGGTTTTCGAGATGCCCTCCTGTTATTACAACCGCCTGAGGTCCCATTTTTTTCAGTTCTATGGCTGCTGCCTCCATGTCATGCTCATCAGTAATGTTTATGCCTGTAAAGAGCGAAGCCTCGTATATATTAGGTGTGATGACGGTTGATAAGGGGAACAACATCTCCCTTATCCTGTCGAGTGCGTTGTCTTCGATAAGGCTTGTTCCGGAAGATGAGACAGTGACAGGATCAATTACAAGGTTTTCGAGGGAGTAAGCCTTTACCCTCTCAGCGACCTCTTCAACCACCCAGACTGAGTAGAGCATCCCTGTCTTCATTGCGTCAGGTCTGATGTCTTCAAGGAGGGTGTCGAGCTGTTTTTTAAAAAACTCCCTCTCAACAGGCATTATCATCGATATACCCCTTGTGTTTTGCGCTGTCAGGGCAGAGGGGATTGACAGACCATGCAGTCCGAGAGAGCTGAATACCCTAAGGTCAGCCTGCAGACCGGCTCCGCCTGTCGGGTCAGAACCTGCAATAGTCAGGGCGGTTTTCATTGCTTGGTTATTATAACCTGCAGTAAGGTTGATTAACAATGATTCTGCAGGCCGCGCCTATGCCGCGGCCTGCAACTTCTGTTAAGAGGCTTCGATCTTGATTTCTGTGGGTTTTAGCTGTTCCTTTTTGGGAAGGACTATCTCGAGGACGCCGTTTTTGAAGGTGGCCTTTACCTTCTCTGCATCTATCTCAGCCGGTATGTCTATGGCCCTCGTGAACTTTCCTGAGACTCTTTCGCATAGGTAATAGTTTTCTTCCTTTGTCTCTTCTTCCTTTTTGATCTCACCTTTCAGGACAACAGAGTCCTTTGTGATCGAGAGATCGATGTTCTCCTTCTCGATGCCCGGCAGCTCAGCCTTTATCACTATCTCGCCCTTGCGGTCGTACATATCGATATTTGGGGCTATAAACACCGACTCGGAAGGCTTTGGCCACCAGCGTCTTGGACGCCTGTTTGCAGGGTCAAAAACCTCATCAAACAGCCTTTCCATGTCCCTCTTCATTTCATCGAGCTCCTTCATTGGAGACCATTTTACGATTGTCATGATCATTCCCTCCTTTACTCTGTGAGTGATTCACAGGGTTATTTTACAGGCCAAAGGCCTGCAGCATTAATCCCTGAACATTAAATTTAAATCTAATTCACCACCTCTGCCTCAACAAGTTTACTGAATTCAAGACGGTTTTCTTTATAGTCCACCTCAATGACATCACCTTCCCTGAAGGTGCCGTCAAGCAGTTTTATTGCGAGGGGGTTGAGTATCTCCCTCTGGAGCGCCCTCTTAAGAGGCCTTGCACCATAAACAGGGTCGTATCCGGTCTCTGCAAACATCTCCTTTGCAGCATCAGTCAGCACTATATCTATACCCTTTTCCCTGATGTGCTTCTTCATTCTGTTAAGCTGTATGCTGACGATCTTCTTCAGCAGTTCCTTTGAAAGAGGGTTGAAGATTATTATCTCATCAATCCTGTTCAGGAATTCAGGCTTGAAGAACGCCTTCAGGTCATCCATCACCTTGTTCCTGAGGTCTTCTTCATTGGTGCCGCCCCAGTAAACAGAAGGACGCTTGGAGCGCTCGAGGAGTATCTCCTGAATATGAGAGCTCCCGATATTCGATGTCATTATCACAACGCAGTTTCTGAAGTCTACCGTCCTTCCGTGCGAGTCTGTAAGCCTGCCGTCATCGAGCAACTGCAAGAGGAGGTTAAAGACCTCGGGATGGGCCTTTTCGACCTCATCAAAAAGTATCACAGAGTAGGGCCTTCTCCTCACAGCCTCTGTAAGCTGCCCACCCTCCTCGTAACCGACGTATCCGGGAGGCGCGCCGATAAGTCTCGAGACAGTATGCCTCTCCTGATACTCCGACATATCGATCCTCTGCATTGCGTTCTCATCATCAAACAGGAACTCGGCGAGCGCCTTTGCGAGCTCTGTCTTGCCGACTCCTGTAGGGCCGAGGAATATGAATGAACCTATCGGCCTGTTTATGTCCTGTATGCCTGCCCTTGCACGCCTGACAGCATTGGAGACAGCGGTTATTGCCTCATTCTGACCCACAACGCGCATGCTGAGCCTCTCTTCCATCTTCAGGAGTTTCTGGACTTCAGCCTCAAGCATCCTCGATACGGGTATGCCTGTCCACTTTGAAACAACCTCTGCAACATCTTCCTCATCGACCTCTTCTTTTAGCATCTTCCTTACTGACTGGACTTCAGCGAGCTTCCTGTTTTCTGCCTCAAGCGATTTCTGGAGCTCAAGCAGCTTGCCGTACCTCAACTCTGCAGCCTTAGAGAGGTCACCGTTCCGCTCTGCCTGTTCTGAGGCTATCTTTGTGTTTTCTATCTGCTGCTTGATATCCCTGATCCTTGCGATCACCTCTTTCTCCCCCAGCCATTGTGCCCTTAACTCATCTCTTTTCTCCTGCAGCTCTGCCATCTCCCTGCTGATCTTTTCGAGCTTTTCCCTTGCGTCACCTGAATCATCCTTCATAAGCGCCTGTTTTTCTATCTCGTACTGTCTCAGCTTCCTCTCTATCTCATCGAGTTCAACGGGCATGGAATCGATCTCCATCCTAAGCTTGGAGGCAGCCTCATCAATGAGGTCTATCGCCTTGTCAGGAAGGAACCTGTCTGTGATGTACCTGTTCGAAAGCACTGCAGCAGATATCAATGCAGAGTCCTTTATCTTGACACCGTGATGCACCTCATACCTCTCCTTGAGCCCCCTCAGAATGGAGATGGTGTCTTCAACCCCCGGCTCTTTTATGTAAACAGGCTGGAACCTCCTTTCGAGTGCAGGGTCTTTTTCTATATGCTTTCTGTATTCATCGAGGGTGGTTGCACCAACACACCTGAGCTCCCCTCTTGCGAGTGCAGGCTTCAGCATGTTGGAGGCATCGATTGCGCCTTCTGCTGCGCCTGCGCCGACGAGAGTGTGGAGTTCGTCGATGAAGAGGATTATCCTTCCTTCGGACTGTTCGATCTCCTTAAGCACTGCCTTGAGCCTCTCCTCGAATTCGCCTCTGTATTTTGAGCCCGCAACGAGCGAACCCATATCGAGCGCTACAACCCTCTTGTCCTTCAGGGTCTCCGGCACATCTCCTGCCACAACCCTCTGGGCAAGACCCTCTGCTATTGCTGTCTTTCCGACACCCGGGTTTCCAATCAGGACAGGGTTGTTCTTTGTCCGCCTCGAGAGCACCTGCATTATCCTTCTTATCTCATCATCCCTGCCTATGACCGGATCGAGCTTGCCCTTTCTTGCAAGGGCAGTCAGATCCTTGCTGTACCTTGCGAGCGCCTGATACTTGTCTTCAGGGTTTGGGTCAGTCACGCGCTGCGAACCGCGAATCTCTCTCATCGAGGCCATCACATTGTCCTGACCGGCTCCGTGTTTCTGTAAGACAGCGCTGCAAGTTCCGCCTCCAGAGACCAAGGCCATCAGAAGATGCTCTACGCTCACATACTCATCTGTGAGATGTTCAGCCTCCCTCAGCGCTGATTCAAACACTTCCTTGAGCCGTGCAGAGATATAAATTTGGCCGGCAGGAGTTGCGCCTGACACCTTTGGGAACTTGTCTATCTCACGCTCGAGGTCATTCCTTAATGCCTTTATATCAGTGCCGGCCTTTTTAAGTATCTGTGAGGCAATACCCTCTTCATCTTCAGTCAACGCCCAGAGAAGGTGTTCAGGCTGCAACTCCTGATTGCCCTTCCTTTCGGCGAAATGCTGTGCCTCCTGAATCGCCTCCTGACTTTTTAGTGTGAATTTGTCCGTTCTCATAAGCCACTCCTTAATCTTCGAGAAATAGTCTCATTAATTTATTCCTGAAATTCTCTCTTATCCCCTCATCGAGGAGCTGCATCATCTCATCCATCTCTTTCTGCAAGAGTTCTACCCTCTTCTTCAAACGTATAATGATATCAACACCGGCCCTGTTTACACCCAGTTCCCTTGTAAGCTGCAGTATCATGCCGAGCCTCTCGACGTCCTCGAGTGAGTATAGCCTCGTCCTGTTCGTTCTATACGGGGTTATAAACCCCTCCCTTTCGTACAGCCTGAGAGTCTGTGGATGGACATCGAGCATTCGGCATACGACGCTTATCATGAATAACGGCTGTTTTTTATCACCGGAGTTTCTCATTTGTTAAATAACCCTTTTCTCGGGTTCTCACTATATAAGGAATCGATCTCCTTAATTGTCTCTCTTGCCTTATTGCTGAGGTCCTTCGGGACCGCAATCCTGACTGTTACATACTGATTCCCTCTTGTGCCTGTTTTCGGAGCTGGAAAGCCCTTTCCGGACAGCTTGAATTTCTGTCCGCCCTGTGTGCCGGAAGGTATTGTCATTACTGCCGTGCCTTCCATCGTAGGTACCTCTATTTTTGCGCCCAGGGCAGCCTCACCGAATGTGAGCGGGACATCAACATTGATGTCATCCCCCACCTTTCTGAATACAGGATGAGGCTTAAGGGTTATCTCTATATAAAGGTCACCGTCAGGGCCGCTGCCTTCACCGGCATTTCCCTTGCCCTTTAATTTCACCTTCGAGCCGTTGTCAACGCCTGCAGGTATCCTGACCTTAACTGTCTCTGTTAATATGTTTTTGCCCCTGCCGTTGCAGGCCTTGCAGGCCTTTGTTATCTTTCTGCCTGTGCCTCCGCAGTCTGTGCATGCCTGTGACATCCTGAAAAAGCCCTTTGATGCCTCCATCTTTCCGCTGCCCTTGCATTTAGCGCATGCAGCTTCTGATTGAGCGCCTGACCCATTACATGTCGGGCACTTAGCCTCTCTTTTTAGATTAATAGACTTAACAGTCCCTGAGAATGCCTCATCCAGAGTGACCTCAAGGCCGATGAGTATGTCTGTGCCTGCTGCATGAAAGCCCCTTGCACCTCCGGATTTGCCGAAGATATTTCCGAAGATATCTCCCATGCCGAACTCGAAGGCATCCTCAAAACGCGGCCCCCCTGCACCTTCATGCCATGCACCTCCGGAATCGAAAGGTGTTTTGCCGAACCGGTCGTATTCCTCCTTTTTCTTCGGATCTCCTATCACAGCATATGCCTCATTTATCTCCTTGAACTTCGGTTCTGCAGACTTATCGCCCGGGTTCAGGTCAGGATGATATTTGCGCGCAAGCTTTCTGTAAGCGCGTTTTATCTCTTCCTGAGAGGCATTCTTGCTTATGCCGAGCACATTGTAATAATCATTCACTGCTGAAGTCATACCCTGTTCCTTTCTATAGTTCATATCATAACAATTTAGTCGAGTCATGTCAAGTATATTTATGCGATACTGTTCTATTGACAGAGGAGGCTCAGATCCGTGCAGAATATCCGTCAGAAGGGCTGAAGAGTGAAAAAACAT
>CAKKPH010000025.1:30469-34223 GCA_919901585.1 Thermodesulfovibrionales bacterium
TCTACGACTATATTTTATAGGCAAGTGAGAGTATTTTTAATCAGTTGTTATTGAGGAATAATCCCATATATCCATGCCTTCTTGCGACAAATTTAAACCTTTACCAGCAACTCAAAATATTCTTCCCTGCTTATGTTAGCGGTTCTCAGGTTATTCTTGATTATGAATACAGGCACTTCGGGCCAATCGGGGATTACAACGGGCCTGGTAATTCCTGGTTTTGTGTATACAAAATGGTCGCCTTCTGTTCTAACGCATTTGAAGCCTGCCTTTTCAAAAATCCTACGGAGTTTACTTGCAGGGATGGCGACTATTTTAGGCATGAGTTAAATGCTTGCGAGTTCAGTTGCAATCAGCTTCGGGGGCATCCATCTACCACATGCATCTTTTACATAATGTGCCTCTTCAAGAATATCTTCCATGGTGCCCATTTTCTCCGCCTCTTCTAAGAAAAGTCTTACGGCAGTTTTAAGCATTCCTTTGGCATGTTCTACGGTATTGCCGCAGCTTGAGATATCAAGTTCAGGACAGTAGGCAACATATGTTTCATTCTCCTTGAAAACGATGATATCAAAATCGATTTGCATCATAGCTTATATTACCTCCCTAAAACTACCATGTAACCGCGTTAACATTATTATACCCTGAGCGGCCTGTTGCATGCTTTATTTCCCTGTCAGTCTCTTTCTCGTAAGACATGATCTTCGGTTTTTTCTTTGGAGCCCAACCGTGCTTATGTGGTTTGCAAAGGGCACAGCCTTTTGACTTTTTGTCTTTATAAACCGTTCCCATTTGATTCTATTCTAACGCAAAAATTTATAGTAATCAAAGTCTAAGCGTCAAAGTGTCAGGCTGTTGAAATATGAATCAAGACTGCCTATTGGGATTTAAGTCTGTTCTTATACTTGATGTACTCAATCAGGCCTGCAAGGCTGCCTGTTGATGCTGAAAGGAACCATGAAAGCGATAGTGCGGTAGCTTCTGACGGGCTTAGTCCAAGGTAAGCGAACAAAAGCACAAATGATGCTTCCCTGACCCCAAGGCCGGAGATGGATATAGGGATTGTCGTCATTGCGGAGATCACGGGTATGAAGATGAACAGAGGCAGGAGGGGGAGCTGCATGTTGAGCCCTTTGCTGAGCGTATAAACAGCCAGGACGCCTGTTGTCTGGACTGCCAGCGACAGGAGAAACGTCTTAAATAGAACCGTCCTCTTTTTCATGTACAGGCTGAAATATTCGTAAAGGCCGGAAAGAAACCTTATCCTCTGCCCGAGTCTGAGGCCAAAGACAATAAAGCTGCCTGAAATAAAGGACAACACCATCAATGGGAGAATCCATTCAATGAATGAACCGCGGAAATAACTGAAACCAAAGGGAAAGGCTGCTATGCCGATAAAGGCGAGCGCAGCAAAGCCAATATACCTGTCCATAAAGACAGATGCAATTACAGCAGAGCTGTTGCCCCTCTCCTTGTAGAGGTAATATGCCTTTACAGCATCGCCGCCAATAGTACCGGGGAGGAAGATATTAAAAAAAGAGCCTATGAGGTACAGCGAAAAGAGCTGTTTTTTCCGGGGCCTGTCAGACATGAGAAGCCCCCATCTGATACTCGAAAGGTATATTGCAAAGAGATACAGGACTACTGCGACAAGGAAAGAGCCTATATTAATGCCGCCAAGTGTTGAGGCTATCTTCCCGAGGCCTGTCTTGGAAATGACATAATAGAGGAGGCTTCCGCTAATTGCTGCCTTAAGGAGGACCAGCAGGAGTTTCTTGTATTTCTTTGGGTCAGAAGATTGCAATTCTGTATTATCCGGCGGCGCCGAGGACCTTTTTTATCACATAAATGGGCTTGCGCTGCGTCTCGTGATAGACCCTTACTATCATCTCTCCGAGAAGTCCCATGCCGATGAACTGGAAACCCACGATCATGAGCAATGCGCCCAATAAGAGTAGAGGCCTTCCGCCGATAGGATTGCCGAAGATGAGTTTTTCTATGCTTAAATAAAAAAGCACGAGGAAACCGGCGAACCCCCCGAGTATGCCTATAGGTCCAAAGAACTGAAGCGGCTTTGTAGAAAAACTCTGGAGGAATTTCACTGTGATGAGATCAAGCACGACCTTGAGTGTCCTCGAAATGCCGTACTTTGACTTGCCCTTAAGCCTCTGGTAGTGCATAGTCTCGACCTCGGCTATCCTGACGCCGAACCAGCTCGCAACAGCCGGAATAAACCGGTGCATCTCGCCGTAGAGCTTCAGGTTCTTTATCACGTCCCGCCTGTATGCCTTCAGAGAGCAGCCGTAATCGTGCAGCTTCACGCCTGTAACCTTGCTGATAATCCAGTTTGCGATAATTGACGGGAGCCGCCTGCTGAAGAAAGGGTCTTTCCTTTTCTTCCTCCAGCCGCTCACAAGGTCATTGTCTTTCATAAGTTCGAGCAGCCTTGGTATGTCATTGGGGTCATTCTGGAGGTCTCCGTCCATAGTTACAACTATATCACCCCTCGAGAAATCAAAGCCTGCTGCGAAGGCTGCAGTCTGGCCGAAGTTCCTCCTGAGGCTGAGCACAATAACATGGGTGTCGGTTTCCTGTATATGCTCAAGGAGGGAGAGAGTCCTGTCACTGCTGCCGTCATCAACATAGATTATCTCGTACTCGAGATTGAGCCCGGCCATGACAGTCGAGAGCTTTCCATGCAGGGTCTCTACGTTCTCTTCTTCGTTATAAAGAGGAATAACTACGGTGACAGTCATCAGTAACGTTCAATCCTTTCTTCTCTCATGCCCTTAAAGTCATGGCATATGAATATCGAATATTCCCTCAGGACCCTGTCCTTCTCATATACCCTGAAGACCTGCTTTTCAAAACTCTTAAACGCTTCCCTTATCCTGGCAGGCAGGTAAGTATCGCCTATTGTAACAAAAATGGCATTGTAATGAATAAGATTATTAAAACCGGGCCAGAGGTCGTACTGGTTCATCCTGCTTCCGGTGTTGGCACAATATACAACAGGATTGCCCTTGACATAAAAAGCGAGCTCGCTCGAGACCTGATACCTGTCAGAGAATAGGAACAGACTGCCCTCAGGAAGTAAGAATGAATAGGTTGAGCTTACCTCTCTCCCGAGCTCCTCCCATCCCCGCAGCCGCGCAGAAGGGTCGAGGTTTAGAGGCAGAGAGAGCTTCGCCGGATAGTGGGCAAGGGACGCAAGCAGAAAGGAGATACTGAGGGCAGCTATTATAAATGCCTTAATAGACTTTTTTTGGCGTCCCCATTCATCGAGGAATACCTTTGAGAATGCGATGACGCCTGTGATATAGCCGGTCATGGCCCAGTTTGCCTGTACCTTCCCCTGTAAGCTCTTAAGGGCAAAGAACACTATGACCGGCATAGAGAACCAAAAGAGGAACTTCCTCCTGTTTTCTATGTCAGCATCATCTGTATTTATGGCCTTTTGTTTCAAAAGCGCAATAATGATCATTACCGACAATATTGGTGTAAGCACGCCAATCTGAGAGGCGATAAACTCAAAAAAACTCACAAGGGATATCCTGAAACCCTCAGAGATATGGGCCTGTCCTGAGGTGTGGCGGAGGGTTACCCAGTCATGCTGTGCATTCCATATTATTACAGGGCTGAAGACAGCTATGCTGAGCAGAAATGCAATATAAGGATAAGGGGTCTTAAGTATGCCTCTCCTTTCCGGTGAAAAGACGATAAAGAGCAGTGCGCATATATAAAAGAATGCCAT
>CAKKPH010000025.1:34323-35652 GCA_919901585.1 Thermodesulfovibrionales bacterium
GCTTCCCAGAACAGATACAGCGAGAGTATCCAGAAGAATAAAAACGGCGAATCTATTGTGAATATAACGCCAAATGGAGAGTAAAGCGGTATTATCTGGAAGATGATTGCCGAATATGCCCCAATGCGTTCATTGTACATGCCCTTCCCGAGCTTGAAGAAAATGAGGCTGCTCAGTAACGAAAAAACGACAGCGAGTATCCTTATACCGAAGACATTGTCACCAAAAACAGAGGTGCCGAAGGCAATAAGATATGCGATTACCGGCCCCTTTGAGTAATAACTCAGGTCAAGCCTCCTTGACCATTCCCAGTAGTGCGCCTCATCCGGGCTGAGGTCGAGGGGGCCATGGAGTATGTAATATATGCGGAAAAGACTGAGAAGCAGGAGAGATACGGACATTACAGTAGTGTAAGGCTGAGTGGTGAAACGTTTTTTTGCCCATTGGAACAGATATACAGAAGACAGGGATATCAGGGTACCCGATATTGCCCCAACAACAACATCAGACGGATAGTGAACACCCACGTAGACCCTCGAAAAACCGACTGCTGCGGCTATGAATAGAAATATATATTTGAGGCGGTGTCCCGACATGAGAACAAAAGGTATTGCAAATGCAAATGCATTCGCTGCATGGTTGGAAGGCATCGAGAATGATTTAGTACAACCGACCAGAAGATGGACATTTTCGAATGTGTTGCAGGGCCTGACCCTTCCGGCAAGGTGTTTTATTATATTTGAAGCACCGTCAGCGATTAAGGCAGATATTACAGAGAGGATGAAGACTGAAAGCACTACCTTAAAATCCTCTTCACCTTTCCCTTTATAAAACAAAAAAACAACAAAAGGCAGGGCTATTAAAGGCCATCTGTTAGTGATGAAAGGCATAACAAGGTCAAAAAACAGGTTCCGGATACCTGTGTTCAGGAGAAAGAACAGAGATATATCAAGTTGTATTAAACCCTCAGGCATGTTATATAATATCACAGTCCTGTACTAACCCGGGATGTTTGAAATGATGATTAAAACCTTAATCGTACTATTCCTTCTTGCTTCCACAGCAGCACAATCCGGCGGCGCTGAACCTGTTAAGATCGGCCTCACCCTTGGACTTACAGGTAAATATGCTGAGATGTCAAAGAATCAGATGAACGGCTTCAGGCTCTGGGAGAAGCAGGTAAATAGCAGGGGCGGATTACTCGGAAGGGATGTAAAAATTATCATATACGATGATAAGAGCGACCCTCAGACTGCAAAATCCCTGTACGAGCAACTGATTCTCAAGGATAAGGTCGACCTGCTCTTTGGCCCTTACTCAAGCGAGATA
>CAKKPH010000026.1 GCA_919901585.1 Thermodesulfovibrionales bacterium
TACGGATCCATCGGTTTTTCCCCGAATACAGGCACTTCCCACAGGTTCTCCTTGTTATAGAAGACCTTCGGGTCTGTCATGTGATATGAGGCGAACATGGAGGCCTGGACCTGAAGAAACATCTGCGGATATCGGATATGCTGTCTCAATTCATCAGGCATGTCGCTCAGAGGCCTGAACATATCAGGGAATATCTTTGAATATACCCTGATAATGACATCCGACGGATCGCTCACATAAAAACTTATTGAGCCGTTATAGGCGCTAACCACAACCTTTACAGGATTCCTGATGTAGTTGATCTGCCTGTTCAGCGGCTTTGAATAGGGCATCCTGTTTGATGACGTATATGCGTCTATGATCCAGTTGAGCTTTCCGTCTTTGGTCACTACAAGATAGGGGTCCTTGTCAAAAAGCAAAAACGGAGCTAACTTCCTGACCCTCTCTGCAATGTTCCTGTTGAACAGTATCCTGCTTTCACTGCTTATGTCTGTGGACAAAAGAATCTTCTCTGTCCTGAACTTTGCCGCAAACAACGCCCTCTTTAAAAGGGAATCGAGCCTGACGCCGCCGCTGCCGTCATAAGTCGTGTATATATTGCCTTCAGATGTGGGATAGCTGAACTCAGGGACCTTTGTTTTTACTATTACATAATCATTCGAAAGTTCGCCATAGTAGATCTCAGGTCTTGTCACCTTGAGGTCCGCAAAGCTGACCGTCGGGATGTCCTTTATTATGAACTCCGGGAGACCTTCCTTGCTGATCCTGCTCACCGGCCCCATGGTTATGCCGTTGCCGTGGGTAAATATCAGCCTCTCGTTTATCCATGTCCTGCTCGGGAGGTCATTGTAAGAGAGTTCCCTCGGTGAAAGCATGACCTGCATATACTCTCCGTTTATCGTATATCTGTCATTGTCGACATCCGCAAATTTATAGTATGTCCTTATCTGCTGGAGCTGGCTGTACGTCCTGAGAAGAGGACTGTGGTCCCATAGCCGGATGTTCTTTATGGTGGCTTCATTCTTTTCTATATCTTTTGATGTGAGATTGTAGTCCACGTCAAAGGGTATTACCTCTATCCTCTCAAGGTCATAGCCCATGCGTGTGAATTTTATGCTGAGTTCTATATATGGTGTCTCAAGGGCAAGCTCATTCGGCGCTACCTTGAACTTCTGCAAAAAAGACGGATATGCAATAATCCCGATGAGATACACTGCAAGGACAACGGCAGGCGGAAGGACCGCCAGCCTCACAGACCCCCTTACCATTCCTGCTATGAATAAAATCCCTGCAACCGGCGTAATGAATATCAGTATCCTGTAAAATAAGAGCTTCGCATGGATATCCCCATACCCTGCGCCAAAGACAACGCCATGCCCTGAAAACAGAAGACTGAATGTATCAAGATAAAAGCCAAAGCCGATATTAAGGATAAAGAGTCCTGCTAAAATGCCGATATGTTTTTTTACTCCTCTGTCGACAGAGACGCTTCTCTCTGTTATAAGGACACCGCCTCTTAGAAAATAGTTTACAGCGACTAATATCATGGTCAATATTAGAGTAAAATCTGCAAAACCCTTGATCGCTTCAATAAGGGGAAGCCTGAACAGATAAAAACCGATGTCTTTGCCTAATATCGGCTCACTGGCGCCCATATCCAGACTGTTTCTGAAGAGCAGGACTTCTTCCCATCTCAAGGCGCCCCACTGCGCTGCAAGAACAGCCATAACAATACCTGCAATTATGGCCATGGGTTTGATGATCTTTTCCAGAACGCCAGTTTTTAAGGGATGGATGAAGCCCTCAAATGTTAAAAAATTTCTTTGCGGGAAATTTGCCTTGTTTGCAATGATTACATTCGCCAGCGCAAAGACTAAAAAGACTGCGCCGAAGAATATGCCGGTGCCGGCCTTGGCAAAAAGCGTTTTGAGTAACACTGCTGTATATCCTGTTTCTGTAAAAAACAGCCAGTCAACATAGAGATTCAGAATAGTAATGAAAAGGGGCAGAATCAGAAAGATAAGTCCGAAAAGTAAAAGATAAACTTTCTTGCTGGTAGTCATATACTCTCCTTTCAATTCAGATAATTATAATAGCTTATTTAAAAAGGCCTCATATAGATATTTTCCATTCATGTCTTCTCTAAATAAAAAGACCTTTACCGCGGATAGATGTCCCTCACGGTAAAGGTCTTGCTTGTTAGTTTTACCTAACCAGTGCACCGGCCCGCAAGCAGCGGACGTATTGACGATAGCACTGACTTAGCTACTCCCCTTCACTCGATATAAGATAGTTTAAATTGTAAGGTTTTGTCAAATCAAACCAGCAGTGTTACACACAACCTATCGCAGCATATAGAGCAACATAAGATTAATCACATAAACCAGCAATATCCCTATAGAGTCCCACGCCAAGAACAGCTCTTTCTTCTGAGCGCGATAGGTCAGCCCTATTATCGCTATGGTCGTCATCATGGCTGCAGATATGGCAGAGATCACATGGTTGCTGCTTGTAAATGAGAGGAGCGGCCCCTTAACGTAAAAAATGTCATCCAGGGCAAGTATTAAGATATTGAAGATGTTGCTTCCGAATAAGTTGCCGATTGCGAGGTCAACGGCACCGGCCCTTACTGCAGCTATAGAGACGACCACTTCAGGCAGGGATGTGGAGACCGCAATAAAGATATTCCCGACAAAGGTCTGTCCAAGACCTGTAGCCTCAGCAATGCCTTCGCCTATCTTCGGCAAATATACCGCTGCCGCAATAACCACTAAAGCATTAAGTGAATAATTACGGACGGCAGTCTTTGTCGGTATATCTCTGTATTTCAGCTCTTCAGCAATCTCCTTAACAAAATGCGCAACAAGCTGTCTTTTCTCGTAGGAATACACCATCCTCATCGCAACAAAGTATATGCCTATAGACGCCAGACTGTAGTATCCCACCCAGCCTATCCGGATTGCACGGTCTCCCAGAAATATACTTACGACTATTAAACATAGAAGGAGTATTCCAAACGCTGCAGAGAGGATATTCCCGTGTTGCGCCCGCGCTGACAGCGGCTTTGCCCTGTAAAACGCATCAAGAAACGCGAGGATGAGCATGTTGAATACACAACTGCCGAGCACATCTCCGGCAGCGATATCAGGCAGATTAGCATAAGTTACCGAACTTATCCCTGTTACCAGCTCCGGCAGTGATGTCACTGATGCCATGAGCACAACGCCTATCCACGTCCTGCCGAGGCCTGTCTTTTCAGCAATGACATCGCCATAACGTGCCAGACGTATGCCTGAATATACGATTGCGGCAGTACAAATTATGAACCCCAGCCACGAAAACATTTACAGCATTCTCCTTAATGAGTATTTTCAAGTGTTGTCTTCACGCTTTTCAGCTTGCAGGTCGGTCAAGACCTGTTCAATGAGGGGTTTTAATCGCGGGATGTCTTTCCTTACCACAAGCCAGACCTTTTCGAAGTCTATCCCGAAATAGAAATGGCTCGCTTTATCTCTCATGCCAGCCATATCACGCCACGGAATTTCTTTATATCTCTCCCGAATATTATCAGGGACATTCTTTGTTGCCTCGCCTATGATTTCTATGCACCTGACAACAGCGAAGTTTGTCTTCTCATCCAGATGAAAATCTTCGTAACTCATGGCCCCGATGAACCGCTCGGCGTTTTCCATCGCCGCTAAAATGTCCCTTATATAGCGATATTTCACGTTTCAAATGTAGACCACTTCATTCAGAATTCTTTCTTTTAGCTCAGGCCTTACATCTTTTTTGGGAACAAGATCAACCTTTGTTCTGATTAGGTCAGAGATATAATTTTCCACTCCAACAAGGTCTAACAAACTAATGGGCTCTCCAAATACAACCAGGATATCAACGTCACTTTTCTTTTTCTGTTCTCCCCGCACATAAGAACCGAATATCCCTATTTCCGTGATCTTGTATTTTTCTTTTAGCTCCTGCCTGCGCTCATTGATTATCTTTTTGATTTCATTCAATGTTGCCATAATCTCACCACCATGTTAAAGGTTTTACAAGTCAGTAATCCAAACTTTTCAAATCCACCTTATCCGCTGTAATGTCGAGCTTCTACCATTCCTTTAAGGCATTATAAAATTTCTGTTCTTTGGTCATCTAAACCTCTGTCAATCATATCATAATGTATCTGCTAAATGCGTCTTTTATCCAATGGCATTCAAAGATACGCATACAAAAAATCATGCCAAAGCAGCATCAATTTTCACCCTTAAAATATTTCAAAACCTTGTGCATATCTTCTTTCTTTCCCGTGAACAGTATTATATCACCTGCCCTGAACCTGAAGTCAGGCGAAGGGTTTGAGAATACCTCTGCGCCCCTTCTTATTGCTATTACAGTTGCGCCTGTCTTTTTCCGTATATGCAGTTCCGCTATGCTCTTGCCGATGAGAAACGAATCCTCAGTCACTTTATACCCGTCAATCTCTATCTCAGGAAGCCACTCGCATTTTTCAAAAAGATGCCTCTTGGGCAGCTCAAGACTCCGCAGGGCTGTATAACTGCCGTTCCGTATCTTGTCCACCATATCGAGGATCACATTATTGGGAAAGTTATATTTATGGAGCACTCTTGAGAATATCTCTATTGATGTCTCAAACTCTTCAGGTATAACCTCATTTGCTCCGAGACTTATAAGGTCATCCACCTCAGATAGATATCGTGTCCTCACGATTATATAAGTATCGGGGTTCTCATGACGTGCTATGGCGATTATCCTTCTTGTTGAAATAGGGTCTGATATTGCTATAACAAGAAGCCTTGCCCTGTCAATGCTCAACTTATGGAGAATCTCTGTGCTAGTACCATCGCCATAATAAATAGGCTCCCCCTTCTTTTTCATCTCTCTCACTGTATCGCTGTTCATCTCAAGCACAACATAGG
>CAKKPH010000027.1 GCA_919901585.1 Thermodesulfovibrionales bacterium
CAATACTGTTCAGTATGCCATGGGATAAAGGGCGATGCGAATGGACAGGTCTGTTTTAACAAGAGTTTTGAGGAAAGTGGCAGGGCATTGGATATCTACCCGAGGGACTTTACAATCGGCGTCTTTAAGTTTCGTACCACCCCAACCGGATGTCTTCCCACCGATGATGACCTCATAACAACAGTTAATAATGGTATTGCAAAATCCTTTATGCCAACTTTCAGGGATATGCCTTTGCAGGAAAAAAAGGCTGTGATCGGCTATATCAAGACCTTTTCAAAGAGGTGGAAAGAGGAGGAACCCTGCAAACCAATATCAATGAGAAAGCCTGAATGGGTAGGGAAACCAACCTCTATTGACCGGGGGAAACAGGTATATAAGGATATGAAGTGTTGGGAGTGCCACGGAGAAGAAGGGAAGGGCGACGGCACAAAATCCGACAAGCTTAAGGATGACTGGGGACACAAAACAGTCCCATTTGATTTTACTACAGGTAAGCTGAAAAGGGGAACCTCTCCCGAGAATATATATATCACATTTACAACCGGTCTTGATGGAGCTGGCGTGCCCTCTTACGAGGATTCGCTGAAAGAGGAAGACAGGTGGCATCTTGTCTCTTATACACTCAAGCTGATGAAGATGGTTAAGTGATGGTCTTTATAGTGTTTAAAAAAAGCAAAATAACTGCAAAGGAGGTTCGGTATGAATAAAGCCTTGTCTCTATCTCAAAGGTCATTTATAGCATGTCTTCAGGCTGTTTTCCTGCTATTGCTCATCTCTGACCCTTCCAGTGCTGAGGACAGGTTTTATGAAGGGAAAAAGGTTTATAAGAAATACTGTATGGGCTGCCATGGTGAAAAGGGTGACGGTAAAGGCATTGCTGCCAAAAACCTTTTGATTAAACCGAGGGACTTTACCCTGGGGGTGTTCAAGTTTAAGTCTACCCGGCAGGGTTCGATCCCCACGGACGATGATCTGAAAAAGGTCATCAGCAGCGGCCTGCAGACCTCATCTATGCCGAATTTCAGGCTTATGCCTGATAATGAAAAGGAAAAGGTTGTAGCCTACATAAAAAGTCTTTCCGAAAGATGGAAAAAGGAGCAGCCAGAAGGAAAATTATCAGAGATTAAGGTTCCCGATTTTGTCGGCACTGCTGTCTCCATAAAGAAAGGGGAAGAACTCTACACTGCAAAGTGTCAGATGTGCCATGGCACGAAAGAGAGCAGACTTGATGTGAGATTCTTCTTAAAATGGAATGCTGAGGAGTGTCAGGATATAACAAGGCCGGCCGATTTCAAATACGGCGTCATTAAGAGGGGCCCGAAAGTGGAGGACATATATCTGTCTATTACCGCCGGAGTAGAGGGAACACCGATGCTGTCTTTTGCAAACTTGCTGAGCGACAATGATAGATGGCATCTTACGTCATACGTTTTAAACTTTATGGGTAAGGATAGGAGGTAAAGATGACTGAGGGAAAAAGCAGTATTGTAAATTATTCGCTGGTCAAATTCCATATAGGATTTTCGATGCTGTACCTTTTGATAGTTATGCTGGGAGGACTTCTCTACTCCCTTCAGTTTATCGGTCTTTATCCCTTTGCCGGCATAGAGTTTCTGTCTCCCGGCAGGATAAGGATGCTCCATACCAACGGAGCTGTGTATGGTTTTATCATTAATGGCTTCATGGCCGGTCTTTACTGGGCAGTGCCGAGGTTGACCGGATATAGGGTATGGAATGAAAAGTATATTGGATGGTTTCTCGCTATTGCCCTTCAGTCAGCAGTCCTAGCCACGGCAGGTGGTCTTTTGTTGGGCTTTGCACAGGCGATTGAATGGGGGGAGACCCCGATATTTATAGACCCTGCGATTGTTGCCTGGCTTATTGTTACGCTGCCTCAGTTTACTGTTCCTATCTATAAATATGCCAAGGAAAAGCCTCTTTATGCCGCAAACTGGTACATTACCGCAGGTCTTATATGGGTGATAATGGTTTACATCATGGGGAATTATATACCCCAATTCTTTGTCCCAGGCGTTGCCGGAGCAGCGATTACCGGAACATGGATCCATGACGCTGTGGGCCTGTACGTCACGCCTATCGGTTGGGGCCTGATGTACTATTTTGTCCCTGTGTTGTTGAAAAAGCCCATATGGAGCCATTCCCTCTCTCTCCTCGGCTTCTGGGGCCTTGCGTTCTTTTACCCCCTCCAGGGCGTTCATCACTACCTCTGGAGTCCGATACCTATGTACGCACAGTATGCGGCTGTTTTATCAACGGTTGTGCTCGAGCTCGCAGTAGTAACGGTTATTGTCAACTTCCTCATGACGCTGAGGGGAAACTCTGAGGCGATGAGAACAAATATCCCTATACGATGGATGTTCGTAGGTACTATAAACTACGCTATAACATGCCTGCAGTGCGCATTTCATGTGCTCCTCACCACGCAGAAGGTGATTCATTTCACCGACTGGGTTGTCGGGCATGCACACCTGATCATGTACGGCACATTCGGGTTCTGGATCATGGGATTCTTCGCTTACCTGTGGCCTAAGGTGAGGAAGGCAGATGTATATTCAAGAGCCCTTGATGAATGGGCCTTCTGGCTTGTCACCATCGGTACGGCAACGATGTGGGTGGACCTTATTTCCGCCGGTCTGGTGCAGGGATTTAATTGGTGGGGACTCAGTCCGTTTATCGATTCAGTAAACTTCTCGGTACCGTTCTGGGCTGCAAGAACCATTACAGGAGTCATGATAACGGTAGGTGTTATTCTTTATGCATATAATATGTACATGACAGGCAGAAAGGCACCTATGCCGGTGTTAGAGGCAAAGGCACAGACATCAGGAGGTGCAGCATGAAGTTTGCTACTATAGCCCTATTTGTAGGTATTGGTTTATTTGCCTTCGGGACATTCTGGCAGGCGGTTGCTCCCTGGCTCTCGCTAAAAAATATACCTATGGAGTCGATGGAAAAAATAGCGGAGAAAATTCCACCTGAGTTTTACATGCTTGCCGGCGACTATCCCGATGAGTTTAAGAAGTATTTCGGGAAACCGGATAAAACCTCTTTTATTGAGGCGTTGAAGACCGGGAAAGAGGTCTACATAGCCGAGGCTTGCTGGCATTGCCATTCCCAGTTTGTAAGGCCTGTCGCCAATGAGGAGATGCGGTATGGAAAGGTCTCTTATCCCTCTGAATACCAGAATGCTATGCAGCTTCCTCAGCTGCTCGGGACGAGGAGGGTCGGCCCTGACCTTATTAGGGAATCAGGCGTCCACAGCAATGACTGGCATATGGCACACTTCAAAAATCCGCCTGAAGTTACTCCAGGATCCGTGATGCCGAAATACACATGGTTCTATGACAAAAACGGAAGACCAAACAAAAAAGGTCTTTCCGTAGTCACATATATGCAGTGGCTTGGAAGCTGGGCAAAAGAGCCTATGTACAAACTATCTATGAAGTAAGGAGATACCTATGAGTAAAAGGGACAAGATAATAACGTATTTCATGATAATCTTCGTGATACTCCCCGGGGGGGTAAGCTTCATCGCAAAGATCGCAAGCTATTTTATGGTCGAGATGGAGGAGGGGATGTCAGGTTTTGCCCTGCCCTTCTTTAACTATCTCTTTATAGCGCTCGGCTTTGTCTGCCTTTTCGTATGGGCATTTCTCAGCGGACATTTCAAGAATATTGACAAACCGGCGCATGACATGCTCGAGATGGAAAGAAAATATGAGGATAGCGAGCTTAGATTGGATAATAACTAAAGGAGAATGGAGGATAGAATTATGGATGTCGAAAGAGATGAACTCGGCTACGCCGGCGGCAAGGGCACATGGCTTATAATATTTATCATTCTGACCATGGCTGTAATCATCGCCGGATATGCAACCATGTACTTTTTCCCTGATCTGTCCAACTGGTTAAAAAAAGGAGCAAATCCCGACAAGATTATATGGCAAACAGAACAGGGGAAATAAGGTGTTATCAGTGCGGCCTGCCAGTTGCAGATTACGCCCGCAGGCGAAAAACAGAAGACGCCGGTGAGGCATTTTGCTGTGCAGGATGTTTTGTTGTACATAAAATAACAGGCATAAAGGGAGATGAGGGGCTCAGCCAGACCCTGCTCGGCAAGTTCGGCTTAGGGCTCCTCCTCTCCATGAATGTCATGATGTTAAGCGCCCCGCTCTATGCGGGAGTATATGCATCCATAGCTGTTCCGGAGATATTTGCCGGCGCTATTAAATTTGTTCTGCTCTGCTTATCTCTCCCTGTTATGGTGCTCCTCGGTTACCCTATACTTAGGTCATCCTATGATTCCATCAAAAAGGGAATTTTAGGCACTGAGGCCCTTATATTCATCGGCGCTGTCTCTGCTTTTCTGATTTCCGTGAAATCTACGGTAGCCGGAGGGGGTGAGGTCTATTATGAGACGGCAACCATGATACTTACGCTCTATGTCTTAGGCCGTTACATTGATACAAAGGCGCGGTGGAAGGCTTCGGAGTCAATAAAGGGATTATCGTCTCTTATTCCCACAGATGTTCTGCTCCTCAGGGGCGACAATATTACTGAAAAGGTTCCTGTTGATAAGGTTTCTATCGGCGACAAGGTGCTCCTGAGACCTGGCGAGAGAATCCCCCTCGATGGTGTTGTTGTGAACGGCTCAGGCTCTGTTAATGAGTCCTTTCTGACCGGGGAAAGCAGACCGGTAGTGAAAAATGAAGGGATGGAAGTATTCAGCGGATCCATTAACATTGATGGAAGCCTCACCGTAGAGATCAGGAAGCCGGTCGATGAATTTGTGGTGAAAAAGATCGAGAGACTGATGGAAAAGATAAGAGGGAATCCCTCACACATTAAAAGGATAGGCGATGCCATTGCAGCCTATTTTGTACCCGGGATTGTTATCCTTTCGCTGGGCAGTTTCATTTACTGGACAGTTCAGGGAGAGCCCTCGACAGCACTCATGAGGATGCTTTCCATACTTCTTATATCGTGCCCCTGTGCATTCGGAATAGCTGCGCCCCTTGCGGTATGGAGAGGACTTGGAAAGGCTGCAGAAAAAGGCGCTATTGTCATGGGAGCGGACACGCTCGAGGGCCTTTCGAGGGTAAAGACCGTCTTTTTTGATAAGACAGGCACTATAACATTGAACATGCTCTCTTTATCGGAGATATACGCATGCCAATCGAGATCAAGAGATGAACTGCTCACAATAGCGGCCTCAATGGAATTACACTCAACCCATCCCCTTGCCGTATCTTTTGTAAAAGAGACGGAAAAGAAAGGACTCCCATTGCTCGAAGTAAGTGATGTGAAGATAAGGCCCGGACTTGGCGTAGAAAGTGAAATAAATAAAAAGAGATATCATCTCGGGAGCAAGACATGGCTTAAAGCCCTTGGGGCATCGGTAACTTCTGACTTTTTCAGGCATAATGGATCTATACAAGAAAAAGGTAGCGTTGTATTCCTGATGGAGGAAGGAGAAATTATAGGATTTTTTGCGTTTAAGCAATCCCTGAGGGAAGGGACCACCGAGACCTTTGACCAGCTTAAACGTATGGGAGTCAAGACGGTCATACTTACAGGCGACGATGAGAGCGGCGTGTCTGATATTAAAGATAGGCTCAGGCCGGATGGTATTAAATGGAGACTTCTCCCCGAAGACAAGGTAAGGGAGATAGAGAGCGGCAAAAAGGGGCAGGTAGTCGCAATGGTGGGTGACGGCGTAAATGATGCTCCTGCCCTTGAGGCGTCCCATATCGGCATAGCTATGGGATGCGGCACAGAGCTTACGAGGGAGTCTGCAAAGGTTAACCTTTTGGGCGACGACCTGAGGCTGATACCGTATCTTATTCAGCTTTCAAAAAAGGTGAGGTGGAAAGTATACCAAAACTTTTTCTGGGCGTTTTCTTACAATATAATTGGTATATACCTTGCTTTCACCGGCGCTATTACCCCGCTTTTTGCAGTGGTTGCAATGATAGTAAGCAGCCTCATTGTAATCGGTAACTCAATGAGATTATAAAGAAAGGCAGGTGTGGGATGAACACAGCGGTTTACGTTGTCTTTATATTTTCGATTGTCGTGGTATCAGTGGTTACTCCATTGATATTGAGCAGGCAGAGGCTTAAGTTCACATGGTGGGATTACGCCTCGCCCTTTCTCGGGATCCCTCTCTGGTTCATACTTCGGGCATTTAATATCGGCGGCAGCGTCAGCGAGTCCAATTTTATTATCGAGATATTCCTTGTCTTGATTGCCGCAATAACTGTGCCATGGCTCCGATTCTTTTTGACATTCGGCAAGGCAAGGTTTTTTATATATGCTTCATTCTTTCTGACACTGGTTCCCTCTGCTGTAACGCTCTGCCTGCGTCTGGCTATGCCGGTATTGCCGGAATGATAAGAATAACGATTTGATTATGAAGATAACAAGAAGCATATTCCTTATACTTACTATGCTGATATCATGCTCAGGAAAGGGCAGTAACCTGTCTCCGGACTGCAATATCGACGCAGGCCCCTGCATAAAATCTAACATGAAAAAGGAGATAAGCTTTGGTATTGAGCCCAGACCGGTAAGGGCCATGGAATCTCTTCATTTTAGAGTCAAACTTGCGAATTACAAGAATACTCAATCCGTTATCGTTGACCTGTCAATGCCTGAAATGTCTATGGGATATAATCAGGTGCCTCTAAATAAGACTGGCATAAATACCTTTGAAGGACGTGGAATAATACCGTTTTGTCCGTCGGGCAAGGGGTTGTGGAAGGCAAGCGTAATAATTAACGATAAGGTGGAGGAGCGCTTTTTGATTAATGTTCACTATTAAGTCGGTATATATCTTGATGTTCACCGCTGGCTTATTCGGCGGTTTTGGACACTGTCTGGGCATGTGCGGGCCAATAGTGGCATCCTATTCTGTCGCTCTCAAAAGTAAGACACTCACTCCTCATGTTTTATACAATTTAGGGAGGATTTCGACATATGTGCTTTTGGGCGGCATGGTCGGAATGACAGGCTCTTTTATCGGTATAGCGGGACATATTCAAGGGCTCCAGAGATTTATAATGATTTTGTCAGGGATAATGATAATACTGATGGGACTGGGTTTAGTTGGATTGGTTCCAAAGATATCATTTATGAAAAATCGTGGGCTGCTGTTATTCAGTTTTATAAAAAGGATTAATCATCTCTCTTCAGAGAATCTGACTATAGGCTCGTTTTATCCCATAGGCATATTCCTTGGCTTTATTCCCTGCGGGCTCGTCTATACCGCATTAATAGCTGCAGCGCGTTCAGGCATGGAGGCAGAAAACCATTTTTTAGGATTTTTTGAAGGCATCGTGATGATGCTTTTATTCGGTCTTGGTACAATGCCTGCATCACTTTTATTCGGAAAGGTTATGAGCATTATTGGTGAAAAAATGAGAGTGCGGCTCTACAGACTTTCATCTCTTATTATGATAGTAATGGGTTTAATCTTTGTTATAAGGGTGATGTAAAGGAGTATTTATGCATAGAAAAGTCTTAAGAGGATTCACACAAGGGAGTGTACTTATTGTTGCCCTTTTAATACCGGTATTTGACATTATTAGGTTTGATATTGTTGCGAAGGAGCTTTATCTCTTTGGGCAGGTATGGTCGTTTGCCCCCCAATGGGATTTTATGTCAGGCGCAGGCGGCAATCCTGCCAACTTTTTGTTTAAGGGGGTTTTCCCTCTGATTGCCATCTTTCTGTCTCTTCCAGTTTTAGGAGCTGTGCTGGGCAGGTTTTTTTGCGGCTGGTTCTGCCCGGTCGGTACTATTTATGAGGCAGGTAACTTCTTTGGAAAAAAACTGGCCGTTTTCAAGAGGTGCTGGACAGGGTGGCAGTATGGCAATGAAAAGGCCGACTGGAAGGACATCTTCTTCGGTTCTATCACAGCACTCTCTATAGCAGGCTCACTTCTGGTTATGGGCGCTTTTTTTTCAGGACTGTTCATTGCGCCGGTTGAAATCTGGCGACAGGTATCCTTGCATGAGTGCTCTCCTTTTTTTATTATCGTGGCTTTGGGTATGATGGCGCTGATCGTAGCGGTTTATTTTGCAAGACGCTCGTTTTGCAGCTACATATGTCTGTTCGGTATAACTATGATGATCCCCTTTGTCGTAAGCCCACTATCTTTGAGGATCAGGTTCGATATGGAGCGAAAAGGCGCCATCTGTAAAAACTGCGGGCGGTGCGAAAGAGCATGTATTATGGGTATTAAACCGCGGGCACAGAAAAATAAAATTAACCTAAAATGCATTAACTGCGGAGAGTGCATTACGGCCTGTGAACAGG
>CAKKPH010000028.1 GCA_919901585.1 Thermodesulfovibrionales bacterium
CGGCGAGAGCTCCTTCCTTTCCTTCAGTCTCTTTTCCCATTCATCCCCAAATGCGCTCTTATAGACCCACTCTGCAGGCCATCCAACAGGGAGCCTTCCGTAATTCCCGAGGAGCAGGTTCTTGAAATCACTGGGTGCGTTCCTGAAGAGCATAAGCAGTTCCTCTTTCTCTTCATCGCTCATAGCGTTAAAGTCCTGTGCCTTTTCTTCAACGAATTTGGCAAGCAGCCCTATTACCTGCTTAACTCCTGTCTCGCCTTTTTCCTTTGCATACCTATTGATAATGCCGCTGCACGTGACCCATGTGATCTGCGAGCCCGGGGTGACATCAAAGTATTTCACTATCCTGTTATAGATGGCCATCACTTTGAGTACCGCAGGCATCAGATGGAGAAACTCGCCCTTTTCTGCCTGTTCAAAGGAACTCGGGAATGCGCCGCCCGGCATCTTGTGGCGCGTGACTGTATGGTCATATCCCTTGAACGGCGATTCTGCCCATTCGTAATGGCTTATCCATTCCCTTACTTTCTGGACAGCGTCTTCTGCCTCTTTCCTGTCTATCTGCACAGGGATGCCTGACTCCTCAAAATATGCCTGAACACCAAGGATGGGTGAATGACCATAGAAGCGCACCAGGGAATCTTCCTCAACATCGAATATCTTTGCGCCTGCCTTTGCAGCAGCAAGGAATGCAGGCATGGCAAGACCGTCCGTAATATGCCTGTGGTATTGAATGACTATTTCAGGGTATGCCTGTTTGATAGCATCAATGATGTTGCCTATCCTCGTTATATCGCCTACTCCGGCCATATCCTTTATGCAAAGGACTATCTCATCAACGCCGCCGCATAGGCTCACTATGTCTTTGACAACACCCAAGTAATATTCGTTTGTAGCCCAGTCAGCAACGCTGAACGATATGGCAGGCTCAAAGAGCCTCCCCCTCTTCATCACAACTTCAGCCACAGAGCGCATGTTCCTGATATCGTTCAGGAACGAGAAGCATCGCCATACGTCAATATCTACCATCGAGACTACATATTCTATGACATTCTTTGGATAAGGCCTGTATCCCCAAAGGTTAGTCTCCCTTATAAGGGTCTGGAGGAGGACGTTAGGCATCATCTCCCGCAATATGCTTATCTCTTCAAAAGGGCTCTCCCTCCTGTTCATAATGCCGACATGCCAGCGTGCGCCACCATGGCACTCAGCACTGAACAACCCCATTCTGTTGTAATATGGAGCAAGTGTTTTCAGGTCATATATGCGATGGCGGTTTTTGAAGTCTGACTGCCCGGCATCGCGCATGCCGACAGAAGTCAGACATACGCCTTTGAGGCCTCTGACCGCATTGACCATCTCCTCTGGCGACATGCCGGGTCTCACGAAAATACTGATAATACACCTCCTAAAGAGACATTAGTCATAATTACTACTGTCCAAAATATCCGACATAAGGGCTGAAGGCTGAAGAAACATAATAACGACAC
>CAKKPH010000029.1 GCA_919901585.1 Thermodesulfovibrionales bacterium
CAAGCGCTCCGACAGGGCAGCCTTCGACGCACGCAGGCAGCATATTCTTATCGAGCCTCTGATAACAGAACTGGCACTTGTAGACCTTTCCGACTGCCTTGTTATACTTCGGTGACCCGTAGGGACAGGAGACAGTACAGAGTTTGCAGCCGATGCACCTGTCCACATCGTGCTGGACAACGCCGTCAGGGCGTTTGGTGTATGCCGAAACAGGGCAATTCTTCAAACAGGCCGGGTCGTCACAGTGCGCACAGGCAAAGTTAACAAACTGCCTTTCAGGGACATCCGCCTTCTCATTTGCGGGGCGAACTACCCTGTAATTTATCTCTGCCGGCGTCTGAAATTCATTCTTGCATGCCAGAACGCACGAGTTACAGCCGACACATTTATTCTGATCGAATACGAACTTTCTCAACATAATTAACCCCCTTATGCCTTTTCTATATTCACAAAATTATCGTGGAATGCGATCCCGGGATTCCCGGTATTGCGCTTGCCCATGTCCGCAGGTATCGCTTTCACCGTGTTGTTGAGGTTGAAATCAGATTTCCAGAACCAGTTCTCATAGCCTGCGATGACATCTTTCGGAACTACACGGGTGAATTTAGCCTTTATCCTGACCTCTCCGAGGTCGTTATACACCCGCACCATATCACCTTCCCTTATCCCTTTTTCTTTCGCAAGATCAGGATGGATCTCCAGATACGGCTCCGGGAATATTGCCATCATCCAGGGGTTATGCTGGAACTGAGAGTGGATAGCTGTTCTCGAATGAGGGGTGATGAAGCGTATGGGGTAGTCCTTCGGTATGGGCATCGGTTCCTTATAGAGGCTGAGCGCAGGATGACCGTCCTTCGCTGCAGTTTCGGAGACAAACTCATATTTGCCCGAAGGCGTCTTAAACTTATTGTCCGAGTAACCGGGGTTCGGGAAATGCGCCTTTTGCGGCCCCTTCTTTGCAAGATCCTTCCATCCTTTAATGCCGAAGAGTTTGTTGATACCGTCATTAATCTCCTTTTCGGTCCATTCTGCAAGGGTGCCCTCTGTGGGGTAGGTGCAAGATCCGGGCTGGAGCTGGTTCATCTTTTTTGAGAGCGCCCATGCGATTTCGAGGTCTGTCTTTGATTCATACAGGGGCTCGATGCATTTTTCCACAGCGGCAATCCAGTAGTGCCAGTAGCTTACGTTTACCCCGGGGTGTTCGAAATGGGTTGTCGTGGGAAGGATGATGTCCGCCATCTGCGCGGTTCGCGTGAAAGAATGGTCTACCACAACGACCATTTCAAGAGAATCCAGGGCTTTCTTGACGATCGGGGCGTCAGGATCCTGGCTCACCGTGTTTCTGCACGCAGTCCAGAGCATCTTTATCGGGGGATTCTTGGCCTCAAGGACCATACGTCCAAAGTTATTCATGTTGATATTTCTGTGGGTCATCTTTCCGTCAGGACTTTCCACGCCGATTGAACCTTCCGGCTGTTTCATAACCATGGCATGATAGTTGAACCCCCACGTGGCGAGGTGACCGTAGTTCGCACCTCCGCCCGGACGTGTAGCATTACCGGTCATGGCAGCAAGGGCATCAACGTTGCGAACACTTTGGCCGCCGTTTATATGCCTCTGGAACCCATATCCGATCCATGTACAGGCGGGTTTGGCAGTAGCGAATTCCCGTGCCACCTGCTCAATAACACTCTTTGGGACCCCGGTGGTCTTCGAAGCCCAATCTACGGTTACGTTCTTCTTGAGATAATCTGCGAATTCCGGGAATCCCTTTGAGTTTTTTTCGAGCCAATTTCTATCATGGAGGTTGTTGTCCAATATGTAGCGGGCCATTCCGAGTGCAAGCGCTCCGTCAGTAGAGGGCCTTATCTGGATGTAGAGATCTGCCTTTGAGGCAGTAGCAGTGCAGATCGGATCAATCACGACGAGCTTTGCGCCGTTTTGTTCCCGGGCCTTGTTGATAAACTTCATTGTGTGTATCGAGGTCCATGCAGGGTTGACTCCCCATAACATAAAGTGTTTGGTTTTTACGAAGTCTTCCGGGTCGGTATTCCACATAAACCCATAGTCATATCCCTGTGCATCAATTCCTGCCGGCCAACACGGTGTCCCCATTACAAGGCTTATGTGCCCAAGGCTGTTCATGAGCCCTTCAACGCAGTAATGCCAGATATTGAAATTCCCAGAGTACTTGTTCATGCATACAGGGAGTGTCGAGCCGTACCTGTCCTTAAGATCGAGGATTTTTTTCCCGATAGTATCGAGCGCCTCATCCCATGAAATACGTTTCCAATTGCCGGAACCACGGGGGGTCTGCATCATGGGATATTTTATCCTGTTAGGGTCGTACACCTTGTTCGTGTAGGCGTACCCTTTTACACAGAGAGAGTTCCCCGTAAAAGTGTTCCTCGGGTCGGCTGCAACTTTTCTTATGACCCCGTTTTTCACGCTTACTACCATGGAACAGGTATCAAAACAGTTTCGCGGACAGGCACTCAGGAACTCCTGTGCCGGTCCTTCTGCTATGGCAGGTGTAGACTTGTAATAGGAGCGTTCAAGCATCGAACATCCGGAAAGCGCCAATAACCCTCCCAAGGCCATGCCACCTTTAAGGAGCGACCTTCTTGATATATTCAATTCCGCCGCCCTTTGGAGAATATCTCCGATATCTGCCTTACCTTCACCCATAATCATCCTCCTTTTTTCGTTTGAGATAGGTTGACTGAAAATGTATTCTCTTCGTCCCGGTCTAAGGTAACCGTTAATCCTTCCAAGATTTCATGGTCTTTCTTAATAAGTAGCACGAGGACCTCAGCTAATGCTTTGAAAAAATCCATCCGTGAACCTTCTTTTATCCTCTGACAAAATTCAGGTACCCAGCGTAACAGATGATCTTCAAGGAAGGTTATTTCCAGATTGACAATCCTTCGGAGTTCGTGAATGTCGTGTTCTTCGAGTGCGGTGAGACATCTTTTCTGAAGCTCCGCAAGATACTCGAGTTCGATTGCGATATGGTCTTCCGGCTCTCTGAGGGTATTACGAATTTCCATGTCGATCTCCCGATACGCTCTTTTCACGTCAAACATGGTCTCGCCCATGACCAGACGTGTAGCGGTTCTGTAAACGGATTCATAGGGGGGAGCAATCAGCCGGGCAGGCCCTACAAAGAGACGATTGTATTCAAACTCAAGACTGTCAGTGTTTTCAGAAATAATATTCCCTGCAGCTTCGCAATAACAGCCGACTGCGGTTGTCAATTCTCTGCCGGAGTCCCCTATCAATGCTGCATAGTCAATAAGAAAATTGATTTCCTCCCTGAGTGCATTCGGAACAAAGGAACCGTAAAAAGATTTGGCGAGGTGAGCGTATACATTCTCCCTTGCTGAAAAAATCGCATATAAACCGTTATATATCAGTGTAGCCCCATTGAGATTTGTCATTTTGTTAAAAGATTGGAATGACAACATGCCATGCAATTTTTATTGTTTGAACAACATTCACTGCGAGAGATACTGCAGGAAAGATGCCAGATTTGAACGTAAGAATTTTAAAGGGTTTTTTGAAAAAACGATGACGACCGGACCATACCAAACTTCCATGCTATGGCAAATTGGTATACCTAAATGTCATAGCGCTTGATCTTTCTCAGGAGGGTCTTATAATCTATCTGCAATATAGATGCAGCTTTCGTTTTATTGCCTCCGGTAAACTCAAGTGCCTTTTTTATCTGAATTTTTTCAGCATGGGTCAAGGTCATGAGAGGACCGCCGTTAAAAGAAGACGCGGCAACGAGGGTATTGTTGCTTTCTTCATTTCCCATGTGACGCGCGATATTGTCCTTCGTGATGCTGCCGTTCTGGGAAAAGAGGAGTGCTCTCCTGATGACGTTCTTTAATTCCCGTATATTGCCGGGCCACCCGTAAGTACTGATAAGGTTTTGTGCGTCTTCCGTTATTTCCGGTATCTTTTTCTGGAGTTCCTCACAGGTTTCAAAGAGAAATTTCTGGACAAAGAAAAATATGTCTTCTCTCCGTTCCCGCAGTGGAGGGACCGAAATAACCGCTTCACTGAGACGGTAGAACAGGTCTTCCCTGAATCGCTTTTCTTCAACAGCTTTTTTCAGATTTTTATTCGTTATCCCTATAATTCTCACATCTACCTGCACCGGTTCGGTGCTGCCAAGGGAATAGATGCTCCGTTCTTCTACCACTTTGAGGAGTTTGCCCTGCACATATAGGGACATGTTTTGCAATTCATCTATTACAATAGTTCCCCCATTAGTAGCCTCAAAGAAACCTTTCTTCTTTTTTTCAGCACCGGTAAATGCCCCTTTTTCATGTCCAAAGAGCTCGCTTTCAACCAGCGTTTCCGTGATTGCTCCCATATCGACGGATATGAACGGCCCGCTCCTGCGCCCGCTGATGTTGTGCATTACGTTTGCAATAAACGATTTTCCCGTCCCTGTTTCACCTTGGATCAGGATAGAAAAATTACTTGCCGCAACCTGATGAATTTCTTCAATGAGGTGTTTCATGGTCTCACTTTTCCCTAAAAGGTATTCCAGCGAAGACTCTACCTCCGTTTTAAGACTGGTGAGTGCCCTCTGGAGTTTACCTTTTTCGACAGCCCTTTTCAGGGTTACCGTCAGCATGTCAAAATCCGGCGGTTTGAGTACGAAGTCATATGCGCCAAGTTTTATAGCATTTACGGCAGTCTGAATATCGCCATGGGCGGTTACGATAATGACCGGCAGATCAGGATTGATCTTCTTGAGTTCCTGTAATGTCTCAATGCCGGACATGCCGGGCATCTTAAGGTCAAGCACTACCGCGTCCAGTGATTCTTTGCTGACAATGTCAATGGCTTCCTTTCCATTTGAAGCCTCGGACGCCGAGAACCCGATATCCCGAAGGATTGCGAGGAAGGTAGCTCTCACTACTTTTTCATCATCAACTACGAGAATATTATGCATAGCCTGCTGTTGCAAATCCTCCCCTGAACGGAGAAACCCTCCGCAGGTAAGTACAGACAACGGAACTTACGCAATGGTTGACGTATCAGGAAAAGGCCGTTGCCGTCCTTCTGCCGTTCTTACTCCTGTTTAAAACTTCCCGTATCTTAACGAGAAGCTCTTCGGGATACCCGGGCTTAGAGACAAAGTAAATCCCCTTATCGAGGATACCCTTTTTGCTGATTATATCGTCGCTGTATCCGCTCGTAAAGAGCACTTCCATGTCAGGATTAATCTCCCGTATTTTTTCGCATACCTCTTTGCCGTTTTTCCGCGGCATTATTACGTCAAGTAGAACAATATGTATCTTGTCCTTATGTTCCATGAATTTCTCTACCGCATCGACTCCATCAACGGCCGCTATAACCTTATAGCCGGCATCCTCAAGGATGTCTGTAATGGTTGTTCTAACGACTCTCTCATCTTCGGCTAAGAGCACTGTTTCTGAACCTCCGACAAGAGGTTTGTCTGGTAGCAAATATTGATCTTCACTTGCTAAATGTATCAGAGGCAGATATATCCTGAACGTTGCTCCGGCCCCCGGCTCACTCTCTACCTCGATATGGCCTTCATGCTGCTTGACTATTCCGTATACGATCGAAAGTCCGAGACCGGTGCCTTTTCCAACCTCTTTCGTGGTGAAAAAAGGTTCAAAAATACAGTCTATTACATCCTTGACAATGCCGACACCGTCGTCAGAAACAGAAATGCAGACATATTCCCCGTACTTGCGCAGATCGCTGTCGTTAATTGAAAGTCCATCCAGTTTAACCACCTCTGTGCTTATGGTTAACCTGCCGCCTTCGGACATGGCATCCCGTGCATTTGCAGCAAGATTTATTAAAACCTGCTCGATTTGCAAACAGTCCGCCATTATTGTCAGTTCCTTATCTGCAAGGCACATGTTAATGGCGATGTCTTCGCCGATAAGTCTGAGTAACAGTTTTTCCACCTTTGCAATGATCTCGTTTACATTTAAGGGTTTGGTGGTTATGATCTGTTTTCTGCTGTAAGCGAGGAGTCCCCTTACAAGGGTAGTTGCCTTGTCGGATGCTTCGAGTATCTGCTCGACGAACGTCATGATAGGTGCGTCGCTGTCTAACTTTTTCCGTATGAGATAAGCAGAACCTCTTATCGCCGACAGCATGTTATTGAAGTCATGCGCTATACCCCCTGCAAGATGGCCGATGGCCTCCATTTTTTGCGATTCGCGAAGCTGCTCTTCGAGCTTCTTGCGCTCGGTAATGTCCCTGACGACATGGATAATCCCTATGACATTGTTATTGTTGTCTATTTTAGGGATCGCCCGTATTTCGTGGTGAATATTAAGATGGGGATCGAACTTTTCGAATGTGACAGGCTTTCCATCAATAAGACAATTGCAACTTAGACATTTCTCAGGAGGGCATTCGCTTTTATGAAAATATTCATAGCATTTTACCATGCAGCCTGATAATGCCGGCAATTTTAGAAATTCTTTTGCCGCATTGTTGGCACGTATAATATTGAAATCCCTGTCATGAATGGTGATCATGTCTGTGATTGTGTTAAATGTGTCTTCCCATTCTCTCTGGGAAGAGAGGGATACACATTTTTCCATATTTTTGCGGTCAGAAATATCATTGAGGATGATTACAACGCCACTAAATTTTTCGCTGACATCCAGCATCCTTGCAAGGGTAATCTCAAAGTATCTGATCTCGTCTTTAAGTTCAATGGCCTTTTCAAAGACAAATTCGGGTTCTTCACTTTCTGCAAAAGCCTGCTGTTCTTTGTCAAACCATGTGAACGATATCGGTCGATCACCTTCATTGTAATAATAAGCACCCGAAATTTTTGAGGACTGCAAGAGTTGTGAAGCTGCAAAATTCATATTCTCTATACTGTTGGTCCTGTTCAAAAAAATCACAGGGATCGGCAGGCTTTCGAAGATTGTAAGATACCAGTTTTTTTCATTGGTCAGTAAACGATTGGAATTCTGGAGTTCAGTTACAAGCTTGCTTTCGACAGACTCGAGCCACTCAGATGAAAAACCTATCTCAATCCGGTCAAAGATACGCTCGATAAATAAGTGGCTGCGCTCTTTGTAGTCCTTCTCAAAACACGATCTACTGACGAGGTCGAGGTAACTCTGCCGGTAATACTTCATAAGTCCCAGAAACATTTTAAAGTGCACCCCCCGTTTCCGGTGCCTCTTTGCTTCAAGTATCCCGAAAGAGGCAATGGGATCGCCTGAATAATCATGATCAACGACCAGTTCGGGAACCTCTTGAGTGTTTTGCAAGGCTGAGAGAATCGATGATGAAAGACCGACAATGGACATTCGCCAAGCTTCTTCCAGTGTCGAAGTATACTTGGTGTAATTGTGTCTTTTCGCGTAGTAAAGGATCTGTTTGATCAGCCAGTTTTCATTTTCTGCTATGAGATCATAAAGTTTCTGCATTCATTTGCCGTTAATTACTATGTTGACATTTATTTCAATGCACTACATTACTTCAGCAATAATATATTATAAGCGGCTATATCAGAACGCAATCGGGTTATCCCTTATTAAAGGCCAGAAAAAACCCTATGTAGAGTTCGGGATGAATCTACACCGTAACTGAATTAGTGATTAGTCCTCCCAGTTGACAACGCAATTTATGTAAGTTCTAAGGTTTTCGAGGGGGGTCTCCGGCAATATTCCGCAACCGGGTGATATAACGTGTATGCCCTGCCTCAATGACTCCGCGGTCTCTTCTATAACCTCTGATCTGCTGCCAACGCAGAGTATATGAGGAGATATCTTTCCTACCAATGCAGCTTTCCCTCTGGTAACTTCCAGCGCATGTGAAACGTCGACGGGCTTGTCAATGCTCAAGGCACTCACCCCTGCGGTTACCATCTGCTCAAGGAGAGGAGTTGAGTTACCACAGATGTGGAGTATAGTCGGTTTTGTGAGGGATTCCACAAGCAACCTCGTAAAGGGTAAGGAAAATATTTCAAAATGCCTTGGACCCAAATTCTGAGATGTACCATCAACCAGCATCAGGACATCAGCGCCTGCCTTTTCGAGCTCTTTCCCGTAATTCTTTGCTATCATTGTCATCTTCTCGAGTTGTTCATTCAAAAAATCAGGGTCCTCATATATTGACAGTGCAATATCCTCGCAATCGAGTGTGGTGCTGAGCAGTTCGTACGGGGTCCCAAGGGCAGCGATCAAAGGGACTTCATCCGATGTCTTTTCCTTCAAGAGTCTGACTGCCTCAAGGACCTCAGGCATCCTTCCATCCCTTAACGGGTCCGGTATCCTGATCCGGTTATAATCTGCCATTGGCCTTGGCGCAGACATAGGAGGCATACCCGGATCCTCACTGAACCTTGTTTCGCATCCCATTGCCTCAGCTTCGATTGTTATATCAAAGGGGACCCTGACGCCCTCAATCCCTGCTATTTCATGACACGCCCATGCAAGTCCTGCCATATCTCCGGCATTTTTTAGAGCTGCAGGCCACTTATATCCGCTTAAATTCATTATCTCGACAATAGCATTTTGAGTCGGAACAGCAGCAGGTGCCCTGTCAACAGGTTTTAACTGCAAAACATTTAACAGCCTTTCCCTCTGGTTCATCATATCCTCCTGTACTGAATACTGGCCAAGCGTCCAGCTTGAGCCTGAAAATGATTAACTACTGCTGGTCAAAACAAAAGAAGACAGTCCTGAAACTTCTTCATGAACAACGGGTTGCCGCGAACTCTGAGCTTGCGGCTAAAAATGGCTTTTAGCAGCGACACTTCTTTATTAAGGAATTTTATCCAGACCTCAGAGTCTGCGTAGACTACCAAATCTGCCTTACCTTCGGCTCCTTGAGAAACATTGATCTTTCCCATGCCTATGACTACAGTTGCAGAGACATCTTCTTTTCCTGTGAAGTTGAACTGGATGTTCATATTAACCCCCTGAGCCTTCTCGGGATTAAAGGCGAGCGTGACTCCCATCAGAAAACCGGCAATCGATGTGGGCCTGATAGGGGTGCGGACATAACGGGCCTCTTTAGAAGGATTTTTTTTAACTGCTACCTCTGCACGGGTTCCGGCAAGCAGGTAAACCGGCTCTTTTTTTTGTATAAGAGGGTTCACAGTTATCTCAAAATACGCTTTCTTATCCGGCAGGTAATCTACAATAACATCGCTCCCAGCCGGACAAACAGCCATACAGTAAGAACACTTGTAACTATAGCCGAAAGTAAGCGACTGCCACATCGATACGGTCTCACTGTCGCGGAACCATGCACGGTATGTCCTGACATCCGTAGCCGAGACCATTCGCTCAACCCAATCCTGAAAGCCCGATAAAGTCTCGCGGTAGGAATGAGTAAAACAGGCCATAAATTCAAATTGACCGTCCTGGCTTATGGCATTAACCGGACAGACCGCTGCACAGAGACGGCATTTGATGCAGGGATTGTCTTTAAGCGGCTGACTATAGCTATCCAGTTCGGCGTCGAGCAGCAGAGTTGTTATGACAAGAAAATTGCCGTATCTGGGATGGATCACAAGACGGTTCAATCCCATTTGTCCAACTCCGGCCTCAACAGCAACTGTTTTATGGCTAATATCCCATATCTTGCCGGGCCACCTGTTCATATCAGCAGGGAAGGCGTAAGAAAGACATACGCCCCTTACCCCGAGGCCGTTAAGGCGGCGGAGCGTCTTCCTGCATACACCCGAGAGGTCGTCGCACGTCCTGCGAAACTCCTCATCGGCTACATTAACAGCCTGACTTTGAACCGACGCTTGGTTCACTTTTTTGGCTATAGAGACAATGGTCCTTGTTTGCGGAAAGACCCTCTTAATATCTTCAACCTCAGGGGCAAGGGCCTTCCTTCCAATCTCCACAAAGCCGGCATCGTCTGCTCCTTCTTCCATCAAGATCGCCCGCAGGGTGTTTGCTGCAAACTGTACGGTTTTTTGTTCAGTCATCAGAAATTCCTCCTGTTGTTGCAGGGCTACGGCCTCTCTCTTTAATAACCGCAATAATCTCGGAAGGGTCAGGGAAACGGTCTAATTTCTTTTTCGAAAAAATCAACTCTCCGTCAACCTTGACCTCAAGCGCTCCCATGTCGCGGGAATGTATAAGCACCGCCTTAATCCCTGTTGCTGACTCTATTGCCCTTGCCAGGTTAGCTGCTATAGGCCTGTAGTTGCATACACCGCAGTATTCGATCGCTAATCCCATGATTTATCTCCTCCCTTCTAAGGATATCACAAAATTCTCCCCATTTCTGACTCTGTTTCTTCGGCTATGGCGTTAAACTGTTCATCATTTATATGATGCCCTGCCATAAGCGTCTTCAGACTTTCTTCAAATATTTTGAGTAGCAGTTGATTTGCTGTTGCATATTTCTCACGGGCATTTATAGGCGCCATAATTTTGCCGCTCCATATCCCAGCCATGCGAGTGAAAAGAAAATTCGTAATCCGTCTCATCAAATGAGCCAGCGCAGCAACCTTGGGATCGGTAAATGAAGTAACACCTTCATAGGTAGAAGACGGCTGAATGTTCAGACGCCCTTCATTTTTGAGTTGCCGGTATGCAGGTGTTCCCTTAAGAATTATCTGGTGATGGTACAGGACGTTGGCAGTAACAGGGAGGTTTTTCAGCAGATCGTTCCTCATGAGAAAATCGAAATTGACTTTAATATCATCCAGGGTCGAATCAGGTTCGAACATGATAAAACCAACGTTCGGCTCTATGCCGTGCCTTCTCAGGACCCGTATAGCATTTTCGTTCTGCGCCACTGTTGTCATTTTGTTCATTCTTTTCAGTGATCTGTCACTGCCGCTCTCGAGGCCGATAAGGATGTGGCGTAAACCCGCTTCTGCCAGAGCGCCTATAGTTTCATCATGTATATCATTGACACGGCCCTCGAGGCCAAATCTTATATTCAGCGGTTTCAAAAGCGAGGCTATCAGCCTGGCCCTCTCTTGCCCTTTCTGGCCGAGGCCGAAAAAATTAGGGTCAGTGAAATAGAAATCCCTCTTGCCGTGCATTGATATAACACCTTTTATCTCTTCACAGATGTTTGCAGGGTTTCTGCCGCGCCACCTCGAGCCATTGCCGTAAAAAGGATTGATATAACAGAAGGTGCAGCTGCCATAGCATCCGCGGCTTCCCTGGAGATTGACCTCAGGCAGCCTCAGCATCGCCTCTGTCCTTAAAGGAAAAGGCAAGGCATCCAGTTCTCCTGCCGGTTCTCTCTTTTTAAAGGTGATCTCTCCAGATCTGCCGACATAAGCAAGGCCTTCGATGTCGCCTGCAACAGCATGCCCTGAAACAGAATCAACAAGCTCAGCGAAAGTCATCTCTGGCTCTCCTACGATGACTGAATCAACAACCGGCCATTGATGGAGTATATCCCCGTAAGCTATGGTCGGATAAAAACCATAGGCTGTTATGTAAGGGGGATTCCCCTCATATTTTACTTTTTTGAGGAAATTATGGAGTTTTATATCATTTATCCAGTGGTAGATCATATGCACTCCAAGGATATCCGGCCTGAACGAAATAAACGAAGCCTCAATATTTTCATAGGTGAGTCTGTCAAGATGTCCTTCCACGATTACTACCTCGTGACCTTTACTTTTCAAAAGACCAGCTACATAACCTGTGAGGAGACATGATGAAAGAGGCGTATTTGCAATGTCATTACACCTTTCAGGGTCAATATTTCTGGGATGCTCCAACAATAATATCTTCATTTAATTACCTCATCCCCTGCCACATAAAGATGTTTTCATGCAGGTGCATAGTCTCAAGTCTGTATCTGAAAGTGTCGAAAGGTTTTGGATTATAATAGGTAGGGTAGAGCAGGTCTGTCTCAGGGCCTATAACACCCTTTTCCCTGGCCATAGCTTCTATTGGCGTGCCCGGCATGATACGGATATTGTTCAAAACAACTGTCCCAAGGCTCTTCTTCCTGCTGTGAATCTCATAGAGCCTCTCTATGAAAAGGAGTCCTTTATCGCAAGTCTCTGACGTCTCTCCGGGTACATTCACCATGAAATGGCAGACACTTATCACGTCAGTCTTTGCAGCGATTCTCGCTGCCTTCAGCACAATGTCCTCTGTAAGTCCTTTTCCGAGCACGTCAAGGGACTCCTGACAGAGTCCGTCCGGTGAAAAGGAGAAGCATTCACAGCCGGACCTTTCGAAGAGAGCCGCATTCTTTTCATCGAACCCGTTTTCCCTTATAAAACCATCCCATTTGATCTTGAGCTTCCTCCTCAGTATTTCAAGGCAGATATCTTCCATATGGCCGCGGGGAAAATTAACGATCGGATCGGTAAAATGGAACCGCTTTACACCGTATTCTCTGTTCAAAAATTCGAGTTCATCCACAACGGCTGATGGCGGACGGCACCGGAACTTTTTCCCCTGCAGACTGGGATAGACGCAGTAGGCACAATGAAAAGTGCATCCCCTTTTAGTCTCAATACCGATGGGAGGGACGTAGCTGTTAATGTCCAGATACATAGATGGGTCAAGCAAATCTCTGGAAGGGGGCGTATAGCAAGCCATGTCCATCCCTTTTGCAGGAGGTATGATTTTAATTTTGTTACCCCTGCGCATACAGAGCCCTTTCAGTCCATGCGGGTTTTCGAGGGAATTAAGGAGCAGAGGGAAAGAGCTTTCCGCTTCTCCTACAAAACCATAATGGATCTCCGGCAGCTCCTGCATCAGGCGTTCAGGGAAGAGCGAAAAACCTGTCCCACCAGCAAGCAACCATGCCTGCGGAAGAAGAGAAGAGGCCATGCGGACTGTAACGAGGAAGGGCGGGATAAGGGAACTTGTCTTGTTGGCGAGCGGGTCTATATTGCGCAAAGAGAACCCTATTACCTCAGGGAGAAAAGACTGAAGCTTTCCCTTGACAGACCCAAAGGGGTCTTTTCCGAGGTTCATATCAAGGATTTCGACCTGATGGCCGCTTCTTAGAAGTGAACTCGCCAGCGCCACAACCCCGATGGGATATACCCTTTCCTGTAAATTCCCTTCCACCGAAAGCGTTTGTATCAAAAGGACGCGCATAAATTCACTCCAGAAGCAATAAGCCGAAGTATTTTACAAAATCGTTCTTGTCTCTCAGAGTCCGCAGAGAAGTCCCTGATTTTCTGACAGTCTCGAACACGTCGATCCCTGAGCCCTCCATCGAAGGCCTTGCGTTAGCTGTGTTTGTGCAGATTCCTTCAATATCAACAGTGCAGTTGTCGCATATGGAACACGGGCCGGCCCAGTAAGCAAAGGCCTTGTGAAAACCGGACTTGAATGCCTCTCCTTCAGCCTTAAGCACCTTTAGCTGGAAAGACTGAGTGGGCGGTTCTCCTTCAAGCAGAAGCGCATGAGTGTAATCTTTAAGCGCCTCTCTGGTCTTCTGTGACGAAGGGCTGTTAGGCGGACAATGCGGCTTCCCGTAACTGTCGCATCCGAACCGGCATCTCAGATCAGTCCATTCAGAAACATGTATATCCTTCACCGTAACAGGCAGGACCTGAGAAAAACCGATGTCAAGAAACTTTGATATGAGCTGCTGCTTAGGGTCTGTAATAATCCTGCCTATGCCCTCTTTATTCTTTGAGGCAACAATAATGGCAGTATCTGTTTTGAGGGGGATGAAACCGGTTTTGTGAAGGCCGAGCCGGGACAGTTCTTCTTCAATCCATTTCCTTGAGAATACCCTGCCGTTATAGGTGTTTATAAACATATTAAGGTCGAAGAGCGCGGCCTTCTGCGGGAAATGCTCTAAAAAAAGATCATGTACGATTAAGTACCCGTTGTCAGTGAGACACTCCGATGCCTTTTGCAAAAGTCCCGCTGCCTCCTTTTCTGAAAAGGCATGGACGATGTTTGAGAGTATGACAAGGCTGAAACTCTTTTTGCTCACAGGCCAGGCTTCGAGTATGTTTGTCCCGCAACAAGAGACTCTTTTCTTTAGCCCTCTCTTTTCGATCATAGTTGAGCAATAGTCAATGACCTCAGGCAGGTCCATAAGTACAGCGCGCAATAAAGGAAACCGTTCAAGAAACCCGGCTGATATAGCGCCTGAACCTGCGCCGACATCAAGGATGCCCCCTTCGAGCGAAACACCTTCAAAGAGGCTTGCAATTTCATGCATCTTGGCCTTTGCGACAGAGTCCATGGCATCAATATACCGCCGCATTCGCTCAATCCTCATTACAGTATCTTTATCACCTGGACCGAAATCTACCCTGCCTCCGGCCCTGATGCACTGCGGAAGAGCTTTCCATTGTTCTGAGAGGTATTTGCGCCAGAGTATAGAATTGCCCTGATAGTTATCATTGCCGGTCACGAGGTAGTCGGACGACAACCTGGTATTGTAGTAACGTGGTCCGTGCCTGTATACAAGGCCGAGTGTCTCGAGCGCATGAAGGAACCTCTCCATGCCGCCGGTGTCGGACTTAAACTCTTCAGAGAGTTCCTCTATTGTTTTGCCGCCCCTCTCAAGGCTGCTGAAAACCTCCATTTCGACTGCTGCGAAGAGGACTTCAGAAAACCAGTACGCGGTCGAGATATCCTCAAGGTATTGCGCGCCCGTATCCT
>CAKKPH010000030.1 GCA_919901585.1 Thermodesulfovibrionales bacterium
GTAACATTGCTCAGTCAGGCTTTTGTGCTTTCCATACCGCATGAAAAGGCATTGACCGTTAAAGATGAAGTTGCGTTCTTTCAGGCAGTAAAAGCGCGGCTGGTTAAGTTTATAGGCGGCGGCACAGGCAGGCCTGATATAGATATTGAAACAGCCATAAAGCAGATAGTTGATGAGGCATTGAGTTCTGACAAGGTCATTGATATTTTTGATGCAGCCGGTATTAAAAAACCGGAAATATCTATTCTGTCAGAAGACTTCTTGTTGGAAATAAAGGGAATGAAACACCAGAACCTTGCGCTCGAACTATTGAAGAAAATATTAAATGATGAAATTCGAACTCGTTCAAAGACCAATCTGGTAAAAGGCAAGGCATTGCTTGAAATGCTTGAAACAGCTATCAAGAAATATAATAATGGCTTGCTTACAACAGCAGAAATTATACAGTTCTTAGTTGATGAAGTCGCCAAGAAAATCAGAGAGCACGATGAAAGAGAAAAGAAGCTGAACTTATCAAGGGAAGAGCTTGCTTTCTATGATGCGCTTGCGGAAAATAAGTCGGCGGTCGAAGTCCTGGGTGATGAAAAATTGCGAATTATTGCAATTGAAGTGGCAGAGAAGGTAAAGGCCAATGCAACTATAGATTGGACAATTCGGGAAAGTGCAAGGGCAAAGCTGATGGTACTGGTGAAAAGAACTTTAACCAAATACGGTTATCCGCCTGATATGCAACAAAAAGCTATTGATACAGTTTTGAAGCAAGCGGAGTTATTGGCAGATTATTTTGTAAACAGTTGATATTGAACACTGCCGCCGGCATTCAATAGTGATACCGCAATTGAGCAATAAGAATGGCGTCTTCAGCGGGGCGGTAAACAATTCTGTGTTCGTCGTTGATGCGGCGCGACCAGTAGCCGGAAAGACCGTGTTTAAGCGGCTCCGGCTTGCCGGACCCGGTGAACGGGTCGTGCATGATCTCATTGATGAGCCGGTTAATGCGTTTGAGCATCTGCCTGTCGGTCTCTTGCCAGTACAGGTAGTCATCCCAGGCATTACCGGAAAAAACGAGTTTCATTCGGCAAGGATGCGTTCAGTGCCGCCGCCCCGTTCAAGCTCGGCGATAGATTCAAGTAGCCAACGGGCATTTTTCGGTACGCGTAGAAGATATGCTGTTTCCTCAAGCGCCGTGAAATCATCAAGCGAAATCATCACCACTGATTCTTCCTTCTGTCGGGTGATGATGACAGGCTCATGGTCTTCGCAGACCTTTCTCATTGCTGACGCCAGACCGGCGCGAGCAGCTGAATAGGTGATGGTGTTCATTAAAAACCTCCGCTCTATATTGTACAAATTATTGTACAATATAGAATTGTGATTAGTCAAGCAGGCGGAAAGATTGCGCGGGCGCGTGGATTGAAACACAGTACAAGCAATAACAAATAGAAATCTTGTATAATTTGCTGGAGGTGATATGGATGGAAAGCGCGGTAAAAAATAATGGAGATGGCATTTCATATCTATGGAAGAAATTAAGATCAGCAAGATAATCCGCTCAAAAAGGAAGACGATTGCGCTTGTGTTGACGCAGGATGCGGCACTCGTTATTCGAGCGCCGCTTAAAACTCCTGTTGATTACCTTGAAAGTCTGGTTAATAAGAAACGCGACTGGATTAGGGCAAAGTTGCAGGAGATACAGAGCAAACCCAAGCCAAGAGCTAAGGAATTTATAAACGGAGAGTCGTTCTTTTATCTCGGAAAGAGCTATAAGTTGAAAATTGAAGATAGTTTGGGCGGTGATATTGAACTTAAAGAGAATCTGCTTTTATCTCAAGAGAAAGTGCCTTATGCCCGTGATGTTGTGAAAAAGTGGTACAAATCAGAAGCGCAAAAGAAGATAAAAGAGCGCTGTGAGTGGTATTCAAGACTTACCGGATACAAGCCGGTCTCAATCAAAATCACTGAAGCTCAAAAAAGATGGGGCTCAAGCGGCCTAAAAGGAACGGTAAATTTTAGCTGGCGCTTGATAATGGCGCCTCTGGAAATAATTGACTATGTAGTTGTGCATGAACTTGCGCATTTGGTGCAAAGAGACCATTCAAGGTTATTTTGGGATAAAGTAAAAAGCATCCTGCCTGATTTTAAAAAAAGGCAGAAGTGGTTGAAGGATAATGAAAGGGCGCTGACTATTATTTATTCATTCCCCCTGTCGGGTCTGTAGAGGACTTGCACCTCCAAGTGAATGCGCCCTGCCGGGCGCACACAAATAAAGGCAGTCGGTCAACCCTGACTGCCTTTATAATATGAAATATTTGTTTTATCTGCCTTTTAGTACATGTCGCCCATGCCACCGCCGCCGGGCATTGGCGGCATCTTCTTGTCATCTTCAGGGATCTCTGAGACCATCACTGCTGTTGTGAGCATAAGTGAAGCGACTGAAGATGCATTCTGAAGCGCGGTCCTTGTGACCTTTGTAGGGTCGATAATGCCTGCCTTTATCATGTCAACATACTCTTCGTTCTGTGCGTCAAAGCCGTGGTTCAGATCCTTTGAACTCTTGACCTTCTCAACGATAACCGAGCCTTCAAGCCCTGCATTGTTCACGATCTGTCTTATAGGTTCTTCAAGCGCCTTCATGACTATCTTGACGCCTATCTGCTGGTCGTGGTTGTCGAGTTTGAGGTTTTTAAGTGTCGAAAGGCACCTGAGGAGTGCCACACCGCCGCCGGGCACAATGCCTTCCTCAACTGCAGCCCTTGTTGCGTGGAGTGCGTCTTCGACCCTCGCCTTCTTCTCTTTCATCTCTGTCTCTGTTGCTGCGCCGACATTTATGACAGCAACTCCGCCTACGATCTTTGCGAGGCGCTCCTGAAGCTTCTCGCGGTCATAATCAGATGAGGTCTCCTCTATCTGAGACTTTATCTGCTTGACCCTGCCCTGTATCTTGGCGTGGTCGCCTGCGCCTTCAACTATTGTGGTATTCTCTTTGTCTACAGTGATCTTCTTTGCCCTTCCGAGGTCGGAGAGCTTGACGCCCTCGAGTTTGATGCCGAGGTCCTCTGAGATCATTGTGCCGCCTGTAAGTATCGCCAGGTCTTCGAGCATCGCCTTTCTCCTGTCGCCGAAGCCCGGGGCCTTGACAGCGCAGACCTGAATGGTCCCGCGCAGCTTATTGACAACAAGTGTTGCGAGCGCCTCGCCCTCTACATCCTCTGCAAGGATAAGAAGCGGTTTGCCCATTTTCGCTGTCTGTTCGAGTATCGGGAGGAGGTCTTTCATGGACGAGATCTTCTTCTCGTTAATGAGTATGAAGACATCATCAAGATTGCACTCCATCCTCTCGGGGTCAGTTATAAAATAAGGCGAGATATAGCCGCGGTCAAACTGCATGCCTTCGACAACGTCGAGAGTCGTCTGCATGCTCTTTGCCTCTTCCACTGTAATAACGCCGTCTTTGCCGACCTTGTCCATCGCTTCTGCAATAAGCTCGCCTATTGAAGGGTCATTGTTTGCAGAGATGGTGCCGACCTGTGTAATCTCCTTCTTGTCTGCAACCGGCTTGCTGAGCTTCTTGAGCTCCTCAATAACAGACTCAACAGCCTTTTCAATGCCTCTTTTCAGGTCCATTGGGTTTGCACCGGCAGTAACATTCTTAATTCCTTCCCTGTAAATAGCATGGGCCAGGACTGTTGCGGTTGTCGTACCGTCACCTGCAACATCAGAGGTCTTTGAAGCGACTTCCCTCACGAGCTGTGCCCCCATGTTCTCCCATGGGTCCCTCAGCTCGATCTCCTTTGCAACAGTGACGCCGTCTTTTGTAATGGTAGGCGCACCGTACTTCTTGTCGAGAATAGCATTCCTTCCCTTTGGGCCAAGTGTTGCCTTAACTGCATCTGTTAGAACTGCAACGCCCCTTAAGATAGCGCTTCTTGCAGCATCATCAAAAATCAATTGTTTTGCCATAGTATTCCTCCTTTATTTCTCTACTATTCCGAGTATATCTTCTTCTCTGATTATCAGATGCTCTTCGTTGTCCATGGTAACCTTAGAGCCGGAATATTTGTCGAAAAGGACAATATCCCCTGCCTTAACTGTCATTGGCTGAAGCTTTCCGTCATCAGTGATCCTTCCGGCACCGACTGCAACAATCTCGCCTTTCTGCGGTTTCTCCTTTGCTGAGTCCGGGATGTAAAGGCCTCCGGCAGTCTTTTCGCTCTCCTCAGAGTATTTAACAAGCACTCTGTCCCTCAATGGTTTAAACTTCATATTCACCTCTCCTTTCTTAAACTGGTTTTTTGTTAGCACTCACATGCAGTGAGTGCTAATATAATTGTTTTTTAGTGCTTTAGGCAAGTCCTAAGAAGGGCTGAAATAGTAACATATAGGCATAAAAAAGCTTTTTTTGCCAAATTCCTCGATTTTTCTAAAATTATTTAAGCAATTCCTCTTTTTTCTTTAAAAGAAAGTTATTGACAGCCTCAGTAAAGAAGTTCTCTATGGCCCGCACATGCTCAGGTATCTTTGTTTCATAATGCCTAATCCCTTCATTAAGTTCATGCGCCAGGGCTGCTGAAAAGTTATTGTTCCTTATCGCCTCATCGACCCTCGGACGGTTATATAAATATATGTCTGATATGATGGTGCGGGCAAGGCGCCTTGCCTTGTCTATCAGATTGATGTCAACTTCTCCTGCAGGCGGAGGGGCAGAAGCAGGCTGACTTGATTTTTCGCTGACCTTGGGTTCTTCTTCAGTTATAATCTTTTTTGCGGATTCCGGCTCTTCGGGTTTTTTTGTGCCTCTCAGGATATCAACCCTGTCCATGAGGAGATCTTCGAGCTGTTGTTCATCAATATAACTGTCTGCACCAAAATCAGCCATAGTTTCAGTCTCAGAGATGGGGGTGTCGTATAAGGCGGAGATGAGTATTATCTTTATATCTTTTGTCTCCGGCTTGGTCTTTAGTCTTTTGCATGCCTCAGTGCCATATACTTTTGGGAGTGTCAGCCCGAGCACAGCGAGAAAAGGCAACTCCCTTATTGTCTTGATAATTGCCTCCATACCGTCAAGGGCGTTGATAACACTATACCCCTCAGCCTTTAGTATACTGTTTATCCTTTCCCTGATAGTGGTATTCTCGACTGCAACGAGCACTTTTCCCTTGTCGATGTGCCTGAGACTTGAAAGGGGTTTTCTGACAAGGAGCACTGTGGAACACTTCGGGCACTTAAACCGTGTGCCTTCAGAACTAATCTTTTCCTCAGCTACTTTAAGTCTTGTCTTGCACTTGGGACATGTTACGATCACGGCCTGAGATATCTCCTTTCTCTAAAACAGACTTCTCAGCCTTCCTGAGGGAAGGCGCCCCAGCATCCAGAGCCTGACGGTTAGCAGACCAAAGAGAAAACCTCCGACATGGGCAAACCATGCAACTCCTCCCTGATTCAAAAGGCTCTTGCTAATTATAGCATTAATTATCTGAATAATTGCCCAGAATCCTATAACTACAACTGCTGGCACTTTTATTGTCTGCCAGAAAAAACCGAAGAATATTATTGTATATACGCCTGCGCGCGGGAAGAGAAGCAAATATGCGCCGAGCACGCCTGAGACCGCACCGCTGGCACCGATCATCGGGATAAGAGAATCAGGCGCTGAGATCGTGTGCGCATAAGCTGCGACAATACCGGAGAGGATATAGAATAACAGGAACTTTATGTGCCCGAGCCTGTCCTCAATATTATTGCCGAATATCCAGAGGTAGAGCATATTGCCTGCAAGGTGGAAGAGCCCGCCGTGCAGGAACATTGACGAAAAGATTGTCGCAACCGGATGGAGAGGCTGGGTCTTGTCAAAGGTGATAAGGTTATGAGGGATCGCCCCATAGAAATAGACGACCTGCTGCTGACCTCCGGGAGAGAATACCCCTAGGAGATAAACAGCAATGTTAAGGATTATTAAACTGACCGTGACTAACGGGAGAGTTGATGAAGGATTGTCATCTTTGTACGGGATCAATCGTCACCTCTTCAAGAAACAAGTGGGAAATGAGAAGTAAGAAGTGAGAACCGTGGAGCGAAAAAATTATAACTTCCTGCTTCCCATTTCCTACTTCCCGCTTGTCTTACTTTTGAGTAATTATATCACACCGGCTCTATCCTCACTGCATCAATAGGAGGCTCACCATTCACAGAAGGATGGGTAAGGATATTTACCCTTGCATGTGGAAAGTGCACAGGTGCAAAGACTGTTCCCTCCATCGCCTCATCCGAAACCATTGCCTTAAGGAAGACTGTACCCCGCCTTGAGGCAACCTTAACAAAACTGTCGTTTGTGATACGGTATTTCTTCGCATCTGCAGGGTTTATCTGGAGATAGGCATCAGATACGACCGAGTCGAGGTTCTTTGAGAGTACTGATAGCGCCCCTGAATGCTGGAACAGGTTCTCTGTTATAAGTACGAGAGGGTATTCCTTATCAGGCATTTCAGATGTCTCTGACCTCACAAAATTGAATGAAGGCGCATTACTGCTGAGCCCCGCCTCTGACGTCAGAGGCATTACTATGTCAGTGACCGCTGCCCTGATGCCGGTCAGGTCTACGAGACCGGCATCTCTGTTTATGATTCTCGAAAGGTTCCTGAATATCTTCCAGTCCGGAATGGATTGGCCTGTTTCAGAGATGAGCTTGGGAACTTTCTGAATAGCGCCTGTGGCTGACATAAAAGAGCCGTCTTTCTCAGCCCAACTGGTTGCAGGCAGTACAGCGTCTGCGAGCTTTGCGGTATCTGTCATGAATATGTCCTGCACTACAAGGAATTCGAGGCTTCTCAGGTTCTTCTCTACTGTCGAGACATCCGGGAAGCTCAGGAGCGGATTCTCTCCCATAATGTACAGGGCCTTTATCGTGTCCGGTTTGTAGAGCATGTCATAGGCGGTCTTTCCTCCGGAAAGAGGCCTCACCCCGACACTCCACATGCCGAGCGTGTTCGAATACTCCGCAGGCACCTGAAGGGTGTCAGGACTGTCGCCCAGGAGATTTACAAGGTTGGCTACTGAAAGCAGGAGATTCATGCCCTTTGTGTTCTCTGATGCGCCGAGGGTTAATGAGATCATCCTTTTGCCTGATTTCGCATAAGCCCTTGCCAGCTCAGTTATCTCATACTCAGCCAGGCCGGTTGCCTTTGAGGCTGAGGCGACAGAAGTGCCGGCAAGGCCTTTAAGGAGTCCGTCAAAGTTTGGGATTGCAGAAGCCTTCTCTTTATTATAAAGCCCTTCATCAACTATGACCTTCATCATCGCATTAAAAAGGTCTGATGCTGAACCAGGTTTGGCCTGGAGCCATTTTGTGCTGTTTCTTGCGAGCTTTGTCTCCTTGGGATTGATGACAATAACCTCTGCCCCGTTCTTTTTAGCCTTTATGAAGTTCAATCCCCAGACAGGAAGCGTAGAGGTTATGTCGGACTCGACTACAAGTATAAAATCCGCATTGAGTGCAGCATCCCATCCGACCGGATGATATTCTATGCCGAAGGCCCTCTTAACAGCCTCATGCACACGCGCATAGCCGAACCTTGCAGCAGAGTCAATATTGTCTGTGCCGATAACTTCACGCATAAAGCGCTGGAGCATGAAGTTATCCTCCATAGTGCATCTCTGGGAGCCTATAGCACCGATGGCTGAAGCGCCATGCCTTTCCTTTACTGACCCGATCTTATCCATCACATACCCGAGCGCCTCTCCCCAGGAGACCGGGACAAGCCTGCTCTCTTTCCTGATAAGCGGTGTTGTGAGCCTCTCGTCTGAATGGACATAGTCAACGCCGAACCTGCCTTTGGTGCAGAGGTCGCCGTCATTTATACCTACGCCCTGTTTGCCGCGCGCCCTTATTATCCTGCCCTCCCTCAGGCTGAGGTTAGTTGTGCAGCCGCATCCGCAATAAGGGCAGGTTATCGGATACTCATCCATGAACCAGACCCTTGACCTGAACCTGTATGGCTTGCTGCCGAGCGCACCTACAGGACAGGCGTCTATGCACTGGCCACAGAACTCGCAGTCAAGGGTCTCTTCAAACGCAGGACTCACTTTTGACTTGAAGCCCCTTCCGAGGAGGTTTATTGCACCGACTCCCTGATTGTCGCTGCAGACCCTGACGCACTTGCCGCAGAGTATGCAGCGGTTTGGGTTCCTCTCGACAAGAGGAGCAGCTATGCTCTCAGGCTCATGATGCCTCTCAGCAATGAACCTGCTCTCTGACTGGCCGTATTTAAAGGCGAGGTCCTGAAGCTGGCATTCGCCTGACTTGTCGCAGATAGGGCAGTCGAGCGGGTGGTGTACGAGAAGGAGTTCGAGCACTGTCTTCCGTGCCTTGTGTATCTTATCGTTCTCTGTATGCACAACCATGCCGTTTTCAGCAGGGGTCGAGCATGCAGTCAGGAGCTTCTTCTGTCCCTCGACCTCTATAAGGCAGAGCCTGCAGCCTCCGTAGGGGTCGAGCCGCTTGTCATAACAGAGGTTAGGTATGTATATGCCGTTCTTTAAGGCTGCCTTAAGCACTGTGGTATTGCTCTCGGCTGATATCTTCTTGCCGTCTATAGTCAGCTCAATCATTTGACCTCCTCAGTGACCGTCTCTTTATTAAGCAGTTCCTCACGCAGGGAAGCAGGCCCTATCTTTACGGAATTGAATTTGCAGGCCTCATAGCATGAACGGCACTGTATGCAGTTCACCTGATTTATGTGGTGCGGTTTTTTCTTCTCTCCGGAAATGGTCTTCTGCGGACATGCCCTTGCACAGGCGCCGCAGCCGGTGCAGGCTGCTTCGTCTATCTGGAAGGTGATCAGGGACCTGCAGACGCCGGCCTTGCACCACTTGTCATTTATGTGTGACTCGTACTCGTCCCTGAAATATTTTATTGTTGTGAGCACAGGGTTTGGAGCTGTCTGACCGAGGCCGCAGAGGGACGTGTTTATTATATCCTGAGAGAGGTCCTGCATGAGCTCCATGTCACCTTTTTTGCCCCTCCCTTCAGTGATGTCTATAAGCTTATCGAGCATTATCCTTGTCCCTATCCTGCAGGGAGGGCATTTGCCGCACGACTCATCAGCAGTGAATTCGAGGAAGAACTTTGCAACGTTGACCATGCAGTTCAGGTCATCCATGACGACCATTCCGCCTGACCCGACTATTGCACCTGTCTGGACTATGTCCTCGTATGTTACAGGCGTATCGAGCAGGTGTTCAGGGACACAGCCTCCGGAAGGCCCTCCGAGCTGGACAGCCTTGAATTTCCTGCCTTTGCGTATGCCTCCTCCGATATCGTAAATTATCTTTCTCAACGGAATCCCCATCGGGACTTCAATCAATCCGATGTTATTTATTGCGCCGGTGAGTGCAAAGACCTTAGTGCCTGCGGACTTCTCTGTGCCGAGGCTCCTGAACCAGTTTGCGCCATGGAGTATGAGAGGGGGGATATTCGCATAAGTCTCTACGTTATTCAGGACAGTAGGCTTCTTCCATAGGCCCTTCTGGGCAGGGAACGGAGGCCTCGGGATAGGCATCCCGCGCTTACCCTCAATAGAACGCATAAGCGCAGTTTCTTCACCGCAGACAAAAGCGCCTGCGCCCAAATATATCTCTATATCGAGACTAAAGCCTGAATTCAGGATATTCTCTCCGAGAAGGCCATATTCCTTTGCCTGATCAATAGCAAGCTGGAGCCTGCTCACAGCAAGCGGATACTCTGCCCTCACATATATATAACCCTTGCTCGCACCTATGGCCTTTGCGCCGATTATCATGCCCTCAAGCACAACATGGGGGTCTGCCTCCATAACGCTCCTGTCCATAAAGGCGCCCGGGTCTCCTTCGTCGCCGTTGCAGAGGATAAATTTCTGGTCTGCCTCCACCCTTGCGCATAGCTCCCATTTAATTCCTGTCGGGAAACCGGCGCCGCCCCTTCCCCTGAGGCCTGAGGCCTTAATCTCACTCACGATCTGCTCCGGCGTCATCTCGAGGAGTGCCTTTGCAGCAGCCATATAGCCGTCCCTCGCTATGTAGTCATCTATCTTCTCGGCATCGATCATACCCTTGTTCTTCAAGGCCCTGAGGACCTGCAGGTTAAAAAACGGGATGTCCTGCATAGACGGCACCGCATGCTTCTTTTCGCCGAGCTTGTACATAAATTTTTCTACGGGCCGGCCCTTAATGAAATGCTCCTCGACAAGAAGGGGCATGTCCTCAGGCACCAGCTTCTGATAGAAGACACCTTCAGGATAGACAGTCATAAGCGGGCCTTGCGCACAAAAACCGTTGCAGCCGGTTAGGACTATGTTTATCTCGTTCTCGAGTCCCTTATTCCTGAGCTCAGCAGCAAGTGCATCCTTTACCTTCAGGCCTCCGCTTGCGATACAGCCTGTGCCTCCGCATATCATCACATTTGCACGGTATTTATACATAGGCTTTCTCCTTTAAAAGTAAGAAGTTGGAAGTTGGTTAATACGCTGTTTCGCTGCCGACAACAAGCGCATACTCTTCAACAACCTTGCCTCCAATGAGGTGTTCCCTGAATACCTTCCTGACCTTCTCCCCGTTCAGATAGCAGTATTTAACAGGCGCCTCATTTACTACCTCGACAGTAGCCATCGGCTCCCTGCTGCAGAGCCCGGCACAGCCCGAGGTCGTGACTATGATGTCTGTTATGTTGTTCTTCGTCATCTCATCAAGCAGCGCCTCCATGACCTTCCTTGCGCCTGCAGCGATTCCGCATGTGCCCATATGCACAGTAATCTTTGCCCTGTTGCCGCCCTCCCTGAGTGCAAGCGTTGCCTTGTACTCATCCTTTATCTTTTTAAGGTCTTCAATCGTAAGTTTAGGCATATATCCTCCTCTATTCGTAATCCTTCAGCAGGTCCGGCGCCTTTACAGGAATAACGGCACCGTGGGTTTCCTTGTTGATGACAACGACAGGCGCAAGCCCGCATGCACCAAGGCATCTCACTGTCGCGAGCGAGAATTTCTTGTCTTCAGTGATACCTCCGATATCGATCTTCAGCCGCTCCTTAAGCTTGTTCACTATCTCCTCAGCGCCCTTCACATAGCATGCAGTGCCGAGACATACCCTTATGTCATTCTTGCCTTTAGGCTTCATTGTGAAGAATGAATAAAACGACACAACCCCGTGGACCTCGCTCACAGGCAGGTTGAGCCCTTTTGCGATATGCCTCTGAACAGACGGGGGCAGGTAGCCTATAAGCTCCTGTGCCTGCTGGAGCACCGGTATCAGGCTGCCGGGCTTGTTTTTATATTTCTTTATCAACCGGTCGAGCTTCTCTGTTGTCTCCTCTGCCTGCTCCTCTTTCCGGACTTCCTGAGCCTCGCCGAGCTTCTTATACTCCATCGCCTTCTGGGCAACATCAAGAAGGAGCGAAGGAGAGAAGGGTTTGGGAAGGTAATCGAGGATCCTGAGACCGAGCGCCTCTTTAATGCTCTCCTGTGAAGGATAGCCTGTTATGATTACAACTCCTGTCCCGGGCTTTGAGTCCCTTATCCAGCGAATAAGCTCTATGCCGTCCATGCCGGGCATCTTGAGGTCTGTGATAACGAGATCATAGTTATCACTGCTGAGCCTGCTCATGGCATCTTTACCGTTAGTCGCCGTATCCACAGTAAAGCCCTCAGGGGTCAGGATGCGTTCGCAGCTCTTTATGACAACAGGTTCATCGTCAACAATAAGAATTCTGCCTGTCATTACTCATCTCCTCCTTGGATCATAAAGGTCAGATATCATCTGCCGGCTGACTTGCTGCACATGAAATTATCTGCCTCTGTTTTATTATTGCCTTATGCCCTGATAACAGGCTGTCATTAAGCTTGCGCCTTGAGCAGCGGCGCTACCCTCACAAGCCACATCAGCCAGCTCTCCGAGAGGCAGTCCTTTGCGAGCACACACATTGTGTCATTGACCTTTATGTTGTTCTCCCTGATATGACCGCTTACCGGTGCCTTGAGTTCGCGGATCTGTCCGTCTCCTGAAAGGAGCCTCGCAAAGGGCTTTCCTGCTGTTATATCCATCTCCTTGAACAGGTCAACATATAAGAGCTGGCCTGCCAGGAACCAGTATCTCACATCAAAGCCTATCTCCCATGAGCCATCCCTTAAGGGTCTTGCCCATACTCCGTCCTTATAGAAAATCGTCTTTTCGTCGAGGTCAGATATTGGGGTGATATACTCTTTAAACTGGTCTATGAAAGCCTTTCTGAGTATCCAGCCCCTCTTGTCAAAGACCCTCTTTGCCACATTAAGCATGAAGTCCGGGGTGAAGGGTTTTTCGAGATATTCGAGCGCTCCGAGCCGTATTGACTCTTTTGCATCCTCAAGGGTGGGGTACCCTGTAATTATCACAACATCTGTCTTGGGTTGTATGGTCTTTGTTTCCTGCAGGACCTCTATGCCGTAAATATCAGGCAGCCTGACATCTGATATGAGGAGGTCAAATTCCTCATTCGAGATCCTCTTTATGGCATCTTCTCCCCTTGTGACTATAGATACCAAATAACCTTCAGCACCGAGTATCCTCTTGCAGCTAAGGCCTACAATAGGGTCATCGTCCAGTACAAGTATCCTCTGCTTCTCCATCGTAACCCCCTTTTTTTAGCCTTTATTATTAAATAAACACTTATCTGAAAGGATAGCAAAATAAATGCCATACGCCAACATGCCTGAATACCGGCATTTTACCGGCAGTCACCCCCTGCCTGCCGGTTCGAATGTACAAACATTATATACGCATTAACAGATTAACGCCAAGTTTACTAAGGCAAAGTGGTGTATAAATTATTGATACGGAAGAAACCGCCGATCTTTGTGAGGCATCCGGCCTTTCTATAAAACCGGCATGCTGAGCTGCCGGCCTCAATCCTTTGCCCTTGTGATCCTGTGCCTCTTCACGAGCGCATGGAAATTTGTCCTCTGCATGCCGACATCTTCGGCCGCCTTTGTAATATTCCATTTATTGCGGTTGAGTGCCTCAATAAGGAATGCCCTCTCTATCTCTTCCACAGACCTTGACCGGAGCTCCTTTTTCATCTCCTTAAGTTCTTCGCTTGTTTTCGGAATATGCTGGTCTTTCTGCTCGGTCAGGATGATCTGCTCAGGCCTTAAGGTCCTGCCCCTGCAGAGTATCACGGCACGGTGGATGACGTTTTCGAGCTCCCTTGCATTGCCGGGCCAGTCATAAAGTATCAGGCGTTTCATCGCCTCGGCAGATATGTATGAGACATTCCTGCAGGACTCCTTACTGTATTTATTGAGGAAGTGGCTTGCGAGTGCAGGTATGTCTTCTTTCCTCTCCCTCAGTGAAGGCAGCCTTATTGGAAATATATTAAGCCTGTAAAAGAGGTCTTCCCTGAATGTGCCCTCTTTAACCATAGAGGCGATATCCCTGTTGGTCGCCGCAATTATCCTGGCATCCGCCCTTACAGGGTCCCTGCCGCCGACAGGACGGAACTCCTTTTCCTGCAAGACCCTCAGGAGCTTTGCCTGAACAGGCATGTTGAGATTGCCGATCTCGTCAAGGAAGAGCGAACCCTTGTCTGCAATCTCGACCAGGCCGCGCCGGCTCTCTGTTGCACCTGTGAAAGAGCCCTTTGTATGCCCGAATAACTCTGATTCGATGAGGTTATCAGGGATAGTGCCGCAGTCAACAATAATAAACGGCTCGTCTCTCCGCGGGCTGTTGTAATGAATGGCCCTTGCAGCAAGCTCCTTTCCTGTGCCGCTTTCTCCGGTTATCAGGACAGTGGTGCCTGTAGCAGAGACAGTGCCTATCAGGTGGAAGACCTTCTGCATTGCAGCAGAGACCCCGATGATGTTTTCCATTCTGTAATGTGAGGGTATCTCCTGCCTTAGCCTGAGGTTCTCCATAAGCAGGTGCTTCCTCTCAAGGCATCTGCCGACGACATTCAGGAGCTGGTCAGGTGTGAAGGGTTTTTCGAGATAGTCATAAGCGCCGTGTCTTAAGGCCTCGAGTGCTGTGCTGACAGTGCCGTAGCCGGTTATTATTATTACCTCGGTATCAGGGCGGTTCTCCTTCACTCCTTTCAAAACCCCGATACCGTCTGTATCAGGCATCTTGAGGTCGGTCAGGACAAGATCAAAGTGGCCTTTTCTGAGCATCTTAAGCCCGTCCCTGCCGCTTTCTGCGGTCTCTACAGTGTATCCTTCAGGAGTGAGGATCTTCTTGCAGCTCGTCCTTATAATCTCTTCATCATCAATGACAAGGACCCTGCCTTTGTCGGTTACTATGGTAGTCATACTGGCTTTATTCAGGAGAATGAACTAACACTCCGGCGCCTCAAGGGCCTCTTTAACGGCAGTTATAAGAAAGTCGGGCGTAAATGGTTTTTCGATGTAGTTATACGCTCCGAGTTTTATAGCCTTCACCGCATACTCGACTGTGTTGTAGCCGGTTATCATTATCACCTTTGCCCCGGGCTGTGCCTCTTTTACCCTTGCGAGGAATTCCATGCCATCCATGTCAGGCATCTTGAGGTCTGTCAGGATAAGGTCATAACTGTTCCCTGATCTTGTGATCAATTCCATGCCCTCAATGCCGTTGGACGCTGCATCGACCTCATAGCCTTCAGGCTTGAGGCACTTCCTGCAGCTTACCCTGATTATCTCTTCATCGTCTACGACGAGTATCCTCTTTCCACTCATAAGCTCCCTCCTTATATAGGATACAATTTATTAAATAATCTGAAAAGGTTTTTAATTCTATCATTAGGGGCTGAGTCCGGACCGTATCTCCTCCCTGATTAATTCCAGCACCTTTGGTGTATTTAGAGGCAGATCACCGAGTTCCTTGCGGACCCATGAGGTGTCAAGCCTGTAATTATAGCCGTCCCTCTTATATTCGAGTATATAGTCAACCTCCGGATTGCCTGCTATCAGCGTTGTTAGTGTTGAGGCAAGGTCCCCTAAAGGTTTCCTGTCTATATGGCTTAGTATGAAAGAGACTGCGATGGTTGTGCCCTGGCCCTCCTCAGAGATTATCGAGAAAAGGCCCCCGCACTCTTCAGCCGCCTGTTTGAGTAGCGGGAGTCCGAGCCCTATCCTCCTGACAGTCTTTGTTGTGAAGAAAGGGTCTGTAACCATCCTTAACGTTTCGATGTCAATGCCCCTGCCATTGTCAATTATTGTGATATTGAGCATGTCGCCTTTAGTGTCCTCCTCAAGGCATATCCGAACAAGGCTTGCGCCTGCGTCTATGGAGTTTTCGGCTATATCGAGGATATGCAGCGAGAGGTCCTCCATTTAACACCAGACTATGTCCTCTCTGTCTTTTAACGCCTGCTCAATCCCTTCAAAAGACCGCTCTCTCATCCTGAAAATTGTCGACCTTTTGCCGATATCCTCAATTCGGTGGGCATCAGAAAATGATACCCATGGGAATCTGTTCAACCCCTGAAATATCCCTGCTGCCCTCTCCTTCGTCATCAGAGCGGATATCTCGAGCGCATCAAAATTCAGTTCTTCCGGAATGAAGCCGAGCTGAGAGATTACGCTGAAGGTCTCACGGTCTATGTGGCTTGCTATTGAGAGCCCGCCGAGAGACCTGATCGTATTTACGATATTTGAGGCATTCATGCTTGTCGCTGTTATAAGAAGCCTCCTGTTAAATCCGAGTATCTCGTCCACCTCATTCACGACAAGCTGGTGGCCGTATAGGCGTTCATCATTTTCGCCTGCAGGCAGGCTTCTGTACACAATATCCTGCATCTGCAAGGCACTGCCTGTGTCTTTAAAAAGGGCGAGGATATGCACTTCCTCATAGGATGTGATCTCGAGCCCGGACAGGAGTGTAATCCCCCTTGCCTCAGCGAGCCTTGCAGTAACCTCAATATTCTCGCCGGAATTATGGTCTGTTACAGCGATGATGTCGAGTCCTGTTTCGACTGCCTTATCAATTATCCGGCACGGTGACATATCTATGTCAGCACAGGGAGAGAGGCATGTATGTATATGGAGGTCTGCAAGGAAGTTCTTCAACATCCGAGCATCTTATAGAGGAGGCCTCCGGTCTCGAAGGTCGATAAAGGGCTTGAGGCGATAGCTATATGCTCATCCTCTGCCTTTTTCATTGTATCGTTTTCAGGGGTCCTGTTGTTTGTGATGATGATGCCTGAAAGGTTTTTGAGTGATGCAACAGCGACTATGTTCGGATGGGTCTGGAGGGTGATCCAGATATCGCCCTCTTTTGCATTTGCCATGACATCTGAGAGCAGATCACTTATATAACAGCCCTTAACCTCACGCGCAGTGTCACAGTCCTTTGTCTTTATTTTTATACCAAGCCTGTCAGCTATTTCACTCAGCTTCATGCAGGTCTTCCTCCCTCAGATTTAATATAATCTCGAGCGTTGTCCCCTCTCCGACAGCAGATTCTAACCTGAATACATCTGAGTTTTTCTTTATGTTCGGAAGCCCCATGCCTGCGCCCCAGCCCATCTCCCTTACCCAGTCAGGAGCGGTTGAAAAACCTTCCTGCATCGCCTGTTCAATATCAGGTATGCCGGCCCCCATATCATTAATAACGACCCTGATGCGTTCGCTGCTCACATAATAGTGCATAACCCCTGCAACCGCATGGATTATGACGTTCATCTCGGCCTCAAAGGTGGCTATCGCAGCCCTCCTGACAATGTCGCTGCTGATCCCGAGGCCCGTCAGTATGGACTTTACCTCGCTCGAGGCGATGCCTGCATTTGTAAAGTCCCCGCCTGTTATGTGAAAACTGCCTTCAATGACCCCTTTTATCATCTACCTGTCTTCGCCTGTGCAGCTCCTCAGCCCCTCAGAGTATAGTCTGCCGCAGGCAGTAAACCGCGACAGCCTTGTCACTAACAGGGGGATATTCTTCTGCCTTGCAAGCTCAACAGCCTCCCTTTCCGGTGTCTTGTCGAGGACAAAGACTACTGCCTTTATCTCAGATATCTCGGCAGTCCTCACGACCTGAGAGTTTGTCAGCCCTGTTATCAACATTGCCTTTGGCCTGACAGAGAAATGGAGCAGGTCGCTCATGAGGTCTGAGGCGCAGACAGAGAGTATCTCGGTCTCATCGGCATTCGGACCGAAAACAACCCTTGCCTCCAATATTTCGATTATCTGTATCAGCGTCATTACAGGTTAGCCGGATTCCGAGTCATCTTCGAGAGGAAGTCTTACAAAGAAGCTTGCACCTTTGCTCGAATCACTCCTTACAAATATGTTCCCGCCGTGTTTTTTTATTATCCCGTAACTCACAGAGAGGCCGAGCCCTGTGCCTTTGCCCACAGGCTTTGTCGTGAAAAAAGGCTCGAAGATCTTGCCTATATGGTCTTCGGGTATTCCTGGGCCGGAGTCGGTAAACTCGATCTCTATATATTTTTTGTCGGTCGTCATCTCAGCGATGGTGCGCGTAATAACAGTTATCTGGCCTCGTTCATTCATTGCGTCAGCAGCATTTATAAGGAGGTTGATGAATACCTGCTGCAGCTGGTTCGGATCAACGGCAACAGGAGCTATGGTGTTGTCAAGGCTTATATTGAACCTGATGTTGTAGAACTTGGCCTGATTCCTCAGCATGGCGACGGTGCTGTCAGTGAGGTCATTAATATTGATATGGATTTTGTCTGAGCTTGTCTTGCGTGAAAAGCCGAGCAGGCTCTTTATGATCTTGGAACACCTGTTGGCCTGCTCAATTATGACCTCCAGGTCTTCGATATCCAGCTTGTTTTCAGGAGGCGTGCGTTTTAGCATGAGATGCGAGAAAGTTACAATACCGGTAAGAGGGCTGTTAAGTTCGTGCGCCACGCCTGCCGCCATCCTGCCGAGAGATGCGAGTTTTTCAGCATTGATGAGATGGTCCTGCGCCTTCATTATCTCTGATGTCTTTTTCCGGACCTCTTCCTCGAGCGCCTTGGTCCAGTTTTCCATATTCTCTTTATATTTCTTGAGGTCGCTTGCCATGGAATTGAAGGTGTCTGCGAGCAACCCCATCTCATCTTTAGATTTTATCTCTATTTTATAATCGAGCTCCCCTTTAGCTATCCTGTGCATTCCTTCATCCAGCAGGGAGACCGGTTTTGAGACAAAGTGATAAAGGATAATGCAGAGGGAGATAGATATCATAACGACAAAGACTCCGCCGAACAGTATAGTGCCGATGCGGTTCTGTTTTATTGTAGAGTCGACGGTAGCAGTGCTGAAGTTTGTTTCGAGCACGCCAAGAACCCTTGTGTCCCTCGAATGATGATGGCACGAGGCCGTATAACACGAGATTTCATTATAGATAGGGGTGACAAACTTCAGGGTTTTGGAGCCTGACCCATCAGGTACGATTATCCAGTTATTGTCCTTAGAAAGGAAATGTGGGGGTGTTGTGTCTTTCTTATGACACATCCGACATGTTATATTGTCTATATTGATAGTGCGGCCTACTTCAGATTTCTGCGATGAAAAAGCTACTTTGCCTTCCTTGTCAAATACGGTTATGCTCTTAATGTCTGAACCGGAGCTTATAAGCTCTATAGTCTGTTCTATTGCATCGCCATGAGCTATAGGCATACCATAATAGATGCCCGTTCTTGCAAGGTCTGCTGTGGATGAGGCATAGCTTATCAGATTGTTCATCATAATCTTTTCCTCATAGCGGATAAAGATATAGCCGAAGATAATGCTGCCTATCGTCATGAGGGTGACGACAGCCATGATGAGCTTGCCTGCGAGGGAGTTAAATGCTTTCTTGATGACCATTAAAATAATTGTATCATATTTATCATAAAACTGGCTCATGTAAGAGTACGGTTGAGTCTTGAGGTTTCCCTCATTAATAAGTTGAACAATGATCTTTCTTGTAATTCACAAGAACATTTGTATAATATTCACTATGGTTAATAAAGTCCTGTTTGCCTGGATAGGAAAAACCGACCTGAGGGCCTCACAGGGGGAGTTGGGGGACGGGCTGGGACCAATCGGTCAGGCAGTCAGCAAACGAACCTTTTCCCACGTCGGCCTCATCTCTAATTATAAGAAAGAAGAAGAGAAGCATTTCATCGACTGGTTCAAGGGAAAGACGCCAGCCACGATCCTTAAATATCATGTGGAATTAACCAGCCCCACGGACTTTAAAGAGATTTACGAGGCAGCGACGAGCACTATAAAAGATGTAAAGACGAAGCTCGGCTTAAAGGAGTTGCAGACAACCTATCACCTAAGCCCAGGCACGCCGGCCATGGCCGCTGTCTGGATACTTTTATCAAAAACATCACATCCCGCAGAACTTATTGAATCATCATTAGAGCAAGGGTTAAAGACTGTGTCCCTTCCTTTTGATATCTCCGCTGATTATGTGCCAGATATCCTAAAGCCTGATGATGATGAAATACTGAAGCTGACTCAGGGCCTGCCCCCTGAGTCTCCTGAGTTTGGCGCAATCATTCATCGCTGCAAAGCGATGAAGCGGGTCATTGCACAGGCGCGAAGGCTGGCAGTCCATGATGTCCCTGTCCTTATTCAAGGAAAGTCTGGCACTGGCAAGGAGCTTTTTGCGCGTGCTATTCACACTACAAGCCCAAGAAATGACAAGCCCTTTGTTGCAGTCAACTGCGGCTCAATACCTCCTGAGCTTGTTGAGTCGGAGTTCTTTGGGCACAAGAAAGGATCATTCACAGGGGCAATTTCTGACAGGGAGGGATATTTCTCAACTGCTGATGGAGGAAGCCTTTTCATTTTTGTGATCGGTGAACTTCCCCTTCCTTCACATGTAAAACTACTTCTGTCCATACAGGAGGGTAT